>JBEIGR010000177.1:0-9162 GCA_040381795.1 Verrucomicrobiaceae bacterium
GGGAACAGCATCACCAGCAGGTGCAGAGCATGATCTTTGTTCGCGGCGCTAAACCCTTGCGCCATGTGCTCGACGAGAAAACTTCCGCCCAGCTTGATGAGCAGCCCGAAGAGCAAGAGCATGACGAGATGCGTCACCGCCGCCTGAACGGCCATGCGGTCCGCCCGACGAGAGCCTTTGTGATGCTTCAATTCGGCGTAAGCGGGCAAAAAGGACTCCGGCAGACCTCCCGCCAGCAGCGTGGCGGCGAAGGACATGAACCCGAAGACCAGCATGAAGGCATCAATCTCCTGCGACACGCCGAAGGTGGAGGCCACCACCGCGTCCTTAACGAAGGAAACGACCTTGCTGGCCAGCGTCAGCACAAAGACCAGCGCCAGCCCTGAGAGCAAGGCGGAGCCAAGGCCCCGAGCCAGCAGAGAGCGGACCGGGGCTGGGAGATGGGCCGAAATTGAGGGCATTCATAGCAATTATAAACACTAGAATAAGATTCGGCAAACTTGAGGATGGGGTTTTTGCCTTTTTCGACCGCTCTCCCCTGCCCTGCGGCCCTCCTGACGAACTTTCTAGCCACGTTGGCAGATGCCGTCCCTTATTTCCCCAGCTCCAAAGCAACTGCCGAGAGCCGCTGGCGCAGCGCCCCGGATACCTCCGCGAGGTGACGCTGACAGGTTTCATATTCCGCCCGGCCCTCCGACGTCTCGATGGCGATGGGATTATAGCCGAGCGATCTCAGCTCATACGGGCTGGCCCGCATGTCGAGCTGGCGGGCGGTCCAGGCATTGGCAAAGCACTCGCCGATGAGGTCGGACCCGCACCAGGGGAGAAGTTTCCCGGCCCATTTGTAGAGGTCCATGTTCGTGTGGAGGCAGCCGCCTTGTTCCATGTCGAGCCGGGTTTCGAGCACGGGCTGGAAGGCGTTCAAAGGCCGCGCTTCAGGCGTGAAGAAGCGAAACGCATCGTAGTGCGTGCAGCAGACGGCTTGAGAATCGACGAAGCTGGCGAGCTCTTCGGGCGTGAGGCGCAGTTCGTAGCCCTGATGGCGGATTTGCTCAGGAGGCATGCGATAGACCATGGCCCATTCGTGGAGGCCAAAGCATCGGAAACGGGTCGGACGCTCCGAAACGCGGTCGCAAAGGTCACGAATCCATTTCGCAAGCTGTCGCGTGTGATCGGTGAGAAAGGCCTCGTCGAGGAAAACGCGGTCGTTTTGCCGCACGAAGCGATCCGACGCCAACCAAGGGCATTCGAGAAGGTCCTCCGCGCTGGCTTCGATGGCGGTGCCGAGCGGCGGCACCCATTGTTTGAGCTTCGCCGGCGAGAGGTTGTAGTAAGTGAAGAGGAAATCTTCCACAGGGTGCTTCGTGCCATGGCTGCGGCGCTGCGTGAAGGCATCCGCGAGGTCGCCCACGCGGTCGAGATGCGCCGCTTGACGTGCCTTCCACTCCTCGCAGCTCCATTCGATCATACGAGGAGCGAGGCGAGGCCGAGGAAGACGCCCATGCTGACGACATCCGTGGCCGTGGTGAGAAAGATGCTGGAGGCCGTGGCAGGATCGGCACCGAACTTGCGCAAAGCCAGCGGAATCAAAGCGCCGCACAAGCCGCTCGTCACGCAGCTCACGACCATGGAAAGCCACACAACAAGGGCCAGCGAGGTGCCATTCGGATTTCCCGTGATGCGGGCGTAAACGATCATGCCGAGGGCGGCGGTGATGCCCACGAGCATGCCATTCATGAGGCCGAGCAGACCTTCTTTGATGACGAGCGAGCGTTCATCACCCGGCTTCAGATCACCGAGCGTCACACCACGCAGCGTGACGGCGAGCGCTTGGCAGCCGGTGTTGCCAGATTGACCCGCAAGCACGGGCAAAAAGGCCGCGAGGAGCACCACGCGGTCCAGCGTGTCCTGAAACGCTGCCACCACCGCGGCGGCCACGAAGCAGGTGGCGAGATTGATTTGAAGCCACGGATGCCGAAAGCGCAGACTGCGTGACACCGGCGTGCTGAGGCGCTCTTCTTTTTCCACGCCGACCATCGTTCCCGCCTGGGCACTGATTTCGATGGCCCGCGCCTCAAACAACGTCTGGCCACGCACGAGGCCGAGCAAGCGGCCCCCTGCATCGCACACGGGATAAACGGGATAATGGCGATTCACCGCCTCCTTCATCGCCTCCGTGAGTGGCATGGCGGGCGTAAGCGTGAAGACATTCGGATACATGACCTCCGCGAGCGGCTTTTCGGGCTCACCAAGCATCAGATCACGCATCACGAGCACGCCGAGGAGCTTATTCGAATCGTCGGTGACGTAGCCGTAGGTGATGAAGGCCTTTTTGGTCAGCTTGCGCAGCGCCTCGATGGTCTCGCGAACGGTCATCGAAGGTCGAAACACCGCCACCGGCGGCTCCATGAGCCAGCCCACGCTGTCCTCGGGATAGCCGGTATTATGCATCCACTGCTGCGCCTTTTCGATGGGCGCAGCGGCCAGGATGGCGCAGCGGCGCTCGTCCGTCATCTGATGCAGCACCTGCTGGGCGACCATGGGATTGAGCGCCTGCAAAACTTCCGCCGCTTCGGCATCCGCCGCCGCCTCCAAAGCATCCGCCGCATCATGCGGCGCACTTTGGCGGACGTGGTCGAGGAGATTTTCGTGAGCGGGCATGCGAAGAGTACGGCGATGATGCGCCTGAACGGCCCGCGTTCAACCAATGGAAGCGAACAAGAACGATGGTTGTGCGATTTTATGCCACGCGGTAGCATGCGGCGGCTTTGAAAATTCACTCGCCATCTTCCACACGCACGTCACCAGCCTTCACCCTGCTGGAGACTTCCATCGTGCTTCTCATCGTGGCGCTGCTGGTGAGTGCTGTGTTTGGCATCCTGCAAAGCTCTCTGCAACTGGCGGACTCCGTGAAGGCGGAATCCGACCGCGAGCTGCGTGTGCAGAAGTTTGTCGAGCTATGCGAGAACATGCTCAACCGCCTCCCCGCCGATGCGGTGATCTCCATCCGGCCGCAGAAGGGCTTCGGCAGCCAGCAGCAGATGGTGGAGGTGGCCTTTGCGCTTTCGCCCTTCGATGCGGCCACGCCGGGCATCATCACGATCGGCACGGAGGCAGATAAAAGCGGCATCCTGAGCACACTCGTGGCCTTTGAGGAGGTGCCGCTGAATTTTGCGCCCACGCAGCGCCTCAACACGACCCGGCCCATCCAGCTTCCCATCCTCAAAGGCATTGCCTCACTCGAATGGCGGGTCTTTGATCCACAGACCCAAAAGTGGATCAATACCTGGAACGAGAAGGCTGTGGCCGCCGACATCGTCAAGAGCGGTCAATCGACGCTCACCGGCCTGCCACCCAGCGGTCAAAATCTCGGCCAAACTCCCGCTGGCGTGCCCAACGGTCCGCAGGTGGGCCTCGCCCTTTCACCCGGCGATCCCACCGCCGCCCCCACCAATCCCCTCGGCGGCATGCCCGGCCTTGCCACCTCCCTTTATCCCCGCCCACCGATGATGGAGCTAAGCCTCTCCGTGAATGGCGAGGAACCTCGCCGATGGATCTTCTGGGTGCCGAATTCGGTGGCTCCGCAGTGATGCATCGTTATTTCCACGGCTGGCTGTAAAGGGCCTGCACCTGCTCGGGCGTGAGGGCGCGGTCGTAGATGCGCACGTCATCGATTTCGCCGTCGAGGTTTTGCCAGCCGCCATTTTCGACGGCACCGACCGTGGTCCACATGCCTTCCGTTGGATACTCAACGGCCTCCGGTGTCTGGATTTCGGAAACGAGGACACCATTGATGTAGAGGCGCATGGTGCGGGTGCGGGCACTGAGCATGTCCATGGTGCCGACGACGTGATACCACTGCCCTGCTTCGAGCGAGAGCGGGGACTTCACGGCGATTTGCTGCGTGGGACGTTTATCGCCTGCGGGAGTGAGCTGGATTTCGTTTTTCGCCAACCGGAACGTCGGACGGCCTGTCACGGAGCGGTCGGAGCGAAACTCCGCTTTGCCATTGGAGAGCACATGCAGCACCCAGGGGTCGAGTCCGGGCCGCTTGTCGCCATGCCAGATGATTTGGGAGCCAAAGGACTTTGGCAGGCTGTGGTAAAGCACCCAAGCGCAGAGGGAAAGACGGTCACTGAGCTTGGGACTGCGCTCGGGTGGGATGACGATGGAGTCGCCGCTGGCCAATCGCTTGTGGCCTGGGTTTTTGTTCAAGTGGAGGGCTGTGCCGCGTTCGGTGCTCACCATGGCAGCGCCACCCCTGATTTCACCGTGACTGCCGTGTGGGCTGCTGTCGGTGGCGTCCTTTTTATCAAAGCTAAAGTGAGCGAGGAGTCCCTCCGTCGGTGCTGCGGGCACGGAGCCGAAGACGACGGGCTTGGCTGGAGCGTGTGTTTTGGCGGTGCTGGCGCTAAACTTCGTCACTGCCTTGACCGGAGCGACGGGCACCTGGCTCTTCTGGGCGATTTTTTGGATGCTAGGCACCAGTGGGTTCTCGGGGCTCAGGGGATCGCCGAGCGAGTTCGCAAGCGCGAGTAAGGCGGTGGGCTCCATGTCGGCACCACCCTCCGCCACCACGGGAAAGAGCACCACGCCATGCAACCGGAGTCCACCCTGCACCCGGCGGATCACGATGCGGTCAGCGCTGGGATGTTTATCCAATGGGATAACAAAGGTGTCGGTGGTGGCCTGCTGGCCGATGTCCACCACGTTGCCAAAGAGGTCCACGACCACGGCGCGGCCCTGGGAATCGAAAAGCTGAACGACGAAGTCGGTGTCGGCATCCGCATCGAACAGCAACGTCGCCAGAAGATTGCCGCTGACGACTTTTGAGCGGTCGATGGCGATCTCGATCCAGGCTTTGCCCTTCGGAGTGGCCGCGTCCACCCGCCAGCAGCGCGGATCGTCCACAAAGGTGCCACCGAACTGGCTCACACCCGTGATCCATGATGGAAATGTCGTGCCTTCGACCTGCGGCAGGCTATTCCAGCGACTATCAAAACCGAACTCGGCGACTTCGGGACTCGCCGCGAATAGCGCCGTGATCGGAAGGAGGAGGGTGAGCAGGTGGCGTCTCATGCGGTTAATTCTGAGAGAAATCGCTCTGCACGACAAGCATCTTTTCACAGCCAGATGGCATTGGGTGACCGTTACGACGCTTGCATTCCCGGCATGCCTGCTAGACTCGCGGCCCTGATTCAGGCATCACGAATCACCCTTCACTTCTCATCATGTCCCACAGAGTCCTCATCATCGGAGCCGGCGGCGTCGGCCGTGTCGTCGTTCATAAATGCGCCCAGCTTCCCGAGGTCTTTGGTGAGATCATGCTGGCAAGCCGCACGAAGTCGAAGTGCGATGGCATCGCCGCTGAGTTGAAGCGTCCCATCCAGACCGCTGGCGTGGATGCGGACAATGTGCCGGAGCTGGTGAAGCTGCTGAAGAGCTTCAAACCCGAGGTCGTCATCAATGTGGCGCTGCCTTATCAAGACCTCACCATCATGAATGCCTGCCTGGAGGCTGGAGTGCATTACATCGACACCGCGAACTACGAACCGCGTGACGTGGCGAAATTCGAATACCACTGGCAGTGGGCTTATCAGGAGAAATTCAAAGCCGCTGGCCTCACCGCCCTGCTCGGCTGCGGCTTTGATCCGGGCGTGACGAATGTGTACACCGCCTACGCGTTGAAGCACCATTTCTCAAAGATCGACACGCTCGACATCCTCGACTGCAACGCGGGCGATCACGGCAAGGCCTTCGCCACCAACTTCAACCCTGAGATCAACCTCCGCGAGGTCACCGCGAACGGTCGCTACTGGGAAAACGGCGCGTGGGTGGAGACGAAGCCGCTCGAGATCAAGCGCAGCTTCCCCTTCCCGGACGGCATCGGCCCGAAGAACATCTACTGCCTCTACCACGAGGAGCTGGAAAGCCTCACGAAACACATCCCCATGCGCCGCGCCCGCTTCTGGATGACCTTTGGTGATGCCTACATCAAGCACATGGAAGTGCTCGTGAATGTCGGAATGACCGGCATCCATCCCGTGAAGCACAAAGGTGTGGACATCATCCCCATCGAGTTCCTCAAGACGCTTCTGCCGGAGCCCGGCACGCTCGGAGCTGACACGAAGGGCAAGACCTGCATCGGCAACTGGATCGAAGGCACCGGCAAAGACGGCCAGCCAAAGCGCTACTATGTTTACAACATCTGCGACCACCAGGAGTGCTACAAAGAGACGAACAGCCAAGGCGTGAGCTACACCACCGGCGTCCCCGCCATGATCGCTGCCCGCCAGCTCCTCACCAATCCCGCCGAATACCGCCAGCCCGGCGTCTGGAACGTCGAGCAGCTCAATCCCGATCCCTTCATGGCCGATCTGAACGCCTACGGCCTGCCGTGGCTGGAGACCTGGCCCACGGAACCACTGCCGGGTGAGTGAGCCATTCACGGCCAGGAATGACAAGATAAGGGCGGTGATACGCTTGTAGTTCGGCCTTCAGGCCGTGCTTGGACGCTCCTACACGGGCTAAAGCCCGAACTACGAACAGCCTTCGAACTTCGCCATTCTTTCGTCATTCCGCATTCGTCATTCGTCTCCACTTCACTGATTCAGCGGCTTCCACTCGATCTCACTCGCCAGTTCGCCATCGCCGTCGATGCGCACGGTGGCCAGCCAGGCGTCATAGCCGATGTTCATGGCCTTCACCAGCACGCGGGCGCTATCGGAGGCGCTGAGATCCGGTGGCTCGTGCGAGGCCCGCGTGGTGATCACATGCACGAAGAGGTTTTCCTCCTCGCCCCGGGCTTCGATGTCGATGCCGTGATGGCCTCGGTGAGTCGTGCAGTGGTAGCCGGTGGAGGTCAGATAGGCCTCGACGTGCTTCTGGCCGAATTCGGGAATCTCAGCGGGTTTCAACATGGGAGAAGGCAGGTTGATGGGTTGCCGCTAAGGGAAATACCAAATTCGCCGGCCGATGGCAAGAACGGAGAGTTTCAAGTTTCAGCACGCCCCCAACTCACCAAGGCGGCGAGACAAGCGCCAGCACAGTAGCCATCTTGCTCCGCAAGATGAGCGGATGGTGTCCCCAAGTCCCCCATGCTCGCGAAGTTTGATGGCCGTTCCGTTCGCGATGCGCCACGTTCCTCTCGCGGAGCGAGAGGACTACTTTGCTTCGCCTGTTCGTTCGCCTTGGGCTTGAAGCCACAGCCTAGAAACTCGAAACTCCCACCTTACTTCTTCACCAGCGACTCCAAGTAATCGAGAAGGCTTGCGAACTCCTTCACGGTGAAGTTCATCATCAAACCGGGCGGCATCATGCTGGTGGGCAGTTTCTGCCGCGACTGGATGTCCGCCACTTTGAAGGTGAACTCCTGGGAAGTGATGTTGCGGAGCTTGACCTCGTTCGCGCCCTCCAACGTGATGAAACCCATCTGCGCATTGCCATTCTTCATCGTGATCATCTCGCTGGCGAAGCCCTGGGCGATGGTTTTGTTTGGATCGAGGATGTTTTGGGCCAGATCGGGGCGCTTGTAGGTTTGAGCGATGTTGCCGAGGTAAGGGCCTTTTTGGGCTTCGGTCTCCTTCACGGTGTGGCAGGCCACGCAGGTGGCTTTGGTGAAGATTTGCTCGCCGAGCGCCACGTTGCCTTGGGTCTTCAAAACAGCCGCGAGGGCCTCTTCGGGCTTCAAGGTCATGATCTTGGGTGTTTTGTCCTCGATCTTGGTGATGCGCATGGCCTTCGCGGCGCGCTCGGCAGCACCTTTGACCTCGGTATCGGGATCATCGAGCGCGGCGAGCACTTTGGCGGCGCTGGGCATGTGCTTGGAGGCGCTGATGGCGTCGATGATGAGCTTGCGGTGCTTCGGATCGGCCCAGCCCTTGTCGAGCGCCTTCTGCGTGAGCTGGATGGACTCCGGACTGCCCGTTTTGCGGTTCGCGAGGTTCAGCAACGCCGCATTCGCATACATCGACACCGGCCACTCGCCCTTCTCGGCGATCTGCTCGACGAGTTGATGGTGGTTTTCGAGCTTCGGCGCGTTCAAAAAGGCGGCCAAGGCAGCATCGTAGTCTTTGCCGGAGTCCGGGAGTTTCTTGAGCGGCTCCAGCGCAGCGAGCGTGGCGGAGACGCCGTCGGCGCTATCGGTTTTCGACAAAGCGATGATCGCTTGGGAGAGTGTAGTGTGGTTCAGGCGTCCCGCCTGATCAGAAGCAGCCGGGACGGCTGCACCACTCTTCACCAATCCCACGAGCAGCGGCACCGCCTCCGCCGGAATCTCCTCCGCGCCAGCAAGCTGAGCGGCCAGCTCGGGCAGCACCTTCGGGTCCTTCTTCGCGAGTTCGAGGATGCGCTGCTGCGCCTCGTTGAACTGGATGCGGTTGCGGTTCAGCTCCTTCACCAAGAAGGCCGCTTCCTCCGGCGTGGCCTTGGCCAGCGCGTCCTTCAACGCCACGGCGATCTTCGGCGTCTCGCTCCAGGCCTCCGGCTGGTAATACGGCCCCCGCGTATCCGGCCGCGTGCCCCACGAATCGCCCTTCCACTCGCCTTCCTTGAAATGCAGCCGGCACAGCGCCGCGAGGATGCCCTGGCGCAAAGCGGGATCGGTGGCTTTGCCGAGGCGCTCGATGAGGCCGGAGGCGACGTCAGCCTCGTGCATCATGGCAAGTGAGCGCAAGACACCTGCGCGATCGCTGCTGGAACCATCGAGAGCGGAAAAAGCTTGCTTGAAAAGCCGACGAAAAGCGGCGGCGCGAATCGCTGTGTGCGAGATCACCGGATCGGCATGGGCAATCGCTGCGATGACTTCATCGTCCGAGGCTTTCTCTTTGAGCGAGGCTACGAGATTTCGCTCAACGTCCCGGTAATCACCAAACTGACGTTCATAGACTGCTGTGAGTTTACTGCTCCTGCGAATGAGCTCACGTTGAGCTTCGATGCGGCGGCGGTAGCTTTGGGGATTGCCAAGGTCGAGCATCATGGACAAATCCTTCTCGCTGACCTTCGCGAAATCAGGCAGCGGCTCGGCTTTGAAGCCCTTCGGCTTCACCTGCACGATGTAACCGACATCCGGTCCGGCCCAATCGAACGTCGCGCCTTTCCAACTGGCGCAATAGACGCGGCTCATACCATCGACATCGGCGTCGGTGGGGCGGGTCATTTTGA
>JBEIGR010000178.1:0-9139 GCA_040381795.1 Verrucomicrobiaceae bacterium
CGAGGCCGCCTACGACAATCCCGTCTTCGTCGAGG
This sequence comes from Verrucomicrobiaceae bacterium, assembly GCA_040381795.1. Taxonomy (GTDB): domain Bacteria; phylum Verrucomicrobiota; class Verrucomicrobiia; order Verrucomicrobiales; family Verrucomicrobiaceae; genus Prosthecobacter. Next base: position 36 of record JBEIGR010000178.1, read on the forward strand.
ATCTCGTGCGTAATGTGGCCCAGAAGGTCAAAAGTCATCCGCGGATCACCTGGTTCCGCGTTGAGGCCGAAAACTTCGAGTCCATCCACAATCACAACGCCTGGGCCATGATCGAAAGCCCGGCACGACCCTCATGAGCGACATCCAAACGACCATCCTCCCCACCGACGAGCCACCGCTGCTGCACCACGCCGTCGAGGAGGCGGTGCGTTTGCTGCGAAGTGGAGAGGTCGTCGCGCTGCCCACGGAGACCGTCTATGGTCTCGCGGCCAATGCGCTCGATGCGGCAGCCGTCGCGAAGATCTTCGAGGCCAAGGAACGGCCCACCTTTGATCCGCTCATCGTTCATCTGCCGCATAAAAACCAGCTCGACACCGTCGCCGAGGTGCCGGCGGAGATTGCGCAAGTCGTGAAGCAGCTCTCCGAGCGCTTCTGGCCCGGCCCGCTGACGATTTTACTGCCGAAAAAGCCCATCGTGCCCGATCTCGTCACCGCTGGGCTGCCCACCGTGGCCGTCCGCGTGAGCAGCAATCCCGTTTTTCGCCGCATCATCGCCGCGCTGGACAAACCGCTCGCCGCGCCGAGTGCGAACCGCTTCGGCTCCATCAGCCCCACCAGCGCCGCTGCGGTGCAGGCGGAACTCGATGGACGCATCCCGCTCATCGTTGATGGCGGAGCCAGTCTTCACGGCCTCGAATCCACCATCATCCGCATCGAGGCTGGCAGTCCGAAGCCACTCATCACCATCGTGCGGCCCGGCCCGCTCACGCCGGAGGATTTGAAGCCCTACGGCAAAGTGCAGCTCGGCAGCCGCACCGTGCTCGATGAGGCCACGGATGCGCCCGGCCAGCTCGCGAAGCATTACGCCCCGCGCACCCTGCTGCGCCTGCTCACCCGTCCCTCCGATTTCCAGCCCGAGGAAGGTAAAACCTACGCTCTGCTCAGTCTCAGCGGTGAGGAGCGTGATGGCTATGCAGGCCTGCATGATTGGGAAGAGGTCATGATGCTCAGCCCTGGCAGCGGAAAGCTCCCGGAGGCCGCCGTGCGCTTCTTCCACTGCCTGCGCCGCCTGGATGAACTCGGCGTCGATGAAATCATTGCCGAGCCGATGTTCGAGCACGGCATGGGCATTGCTATGATGGACAAGCTGCGCCGCGCCTCCATCAATAAGCCCAAGCCTGTTTACGGTCATCATCCTCAGCAGCGCCGCTGATCACTTCTGCCACTGGCCAAAAGCTCCACAGGCCGTTGGTGGCACGCCTTCGGCTCCGCGCAGCAAAAGCTCACCGCAGGCAAAAGTGCCGCCGAAGATGCTCAGCTCATGCTTCATGAGGTTTTGCAGCGTCGTCGGCGAGAGATTGCCCTGGCGGCAGACCACCACGAGGCCCAGCGGCGTGTCACTGAGCAAGCCGCTGGCCGTGGCGATGAGTGTGGCGAGATCACGCTCCGGCTCAAAGCCATGCTTCGCTTCCCGCGAGCTGTGCGGATCGAGGATGACAAGGTCGTGTCGGGCATTTTGAGCCTTTTCACGCTGCGCAAATTTCACCGGATCATCCAGCACCCAGCGTATATCCCGGCTGGTGAGCGTCGTGGCATTGAGCGTGGCATTCTCACGGGCACGAGCGAGGGATTCCTGATGCGCCTCCACATGCGCCACGCTCGCTCCACCCTGTGCGGCGGCCAGTGTGTGACCTCCCACACCGCCAAACAGATGCAGCACCCGCGCTGGACGGCGCATCTTTGCGGAAAACGCCGCGCACATCGCCGTCACGCGATCCCATGAATCATGCAATTCGGGTCCAAGAGCACGCGGGCTGCCGCCGGGGCCGCCGATGAGAAACACGAGTTGTCCGAAGCGCACCTTCTGCGGCTGCTTCAGATCGCGTTTGAGGTCCAGCGCCTTCTTCCAATCGCCGCCGGGCAGTTTACGCCGCCACCAGATTTGCTGGCCCGGTCTCGCAAAGACCGCGCGACCCCATTTTTCGAGCACACGACCTCCGCCGCTGTCCAGCAGCTCGTAATTGTCGTTCGGGGCATCGGTTGGTTGCGTTTCGTCCATCTGGGTCATCACTGCATCGCTGCCCTTCCGGCTCAAGAACCTTTCCATGAAACCCCATCTGCTCCTGCCCCTCCTTTCGCTCCTGACTTCCTGCGTCATGCCCGGAGCCTATCTGCCCTCGCGAAGTGGTGCGGATCTCGTGCTGCCGCTGCATTTCCGAGCAGATGCACCGCATGTGAATGCCAGCATCAACCGCCACCGGCCCGTTTCCATGCTGCTCGATACCGGAGCTTCGGTGAGTGTCATCGAGTCCAACCTCGCCGCGATGAATGAGATCGCTCAAACGGGCCGTGGAACCAGCATCAAAGGCATTCACGGCAGCACCGCAGCCCGTCAGGGCATCATGCGCAGCTTCGATCTCGGCTCGTGGCACACGGAGAATGTGAGTTGCTACATCCGGGCCAGCACCAGCCAGCGGCCAGGCGGACTCGGTAGCGCCATTTTGGGCATCGATCACCTCCGGCGGTCCTGCAGCTTCGTCACCTACGATTACCGTGCCCACCGCGTGGAGCTGGGTTTTGGCCGCTCCTTCATTCCCGATGGCAACCGCCTCACGCGGGCACCTTTTCGCATGGTGAACGGCCTGCCGATGATCCGCGTGAGTGCCGGAGGCATCTCCTGGGATGCGGTGGTCGATACCGGCTCGTCGTGGGGAATTGTGATTGATCAAAGCACCGCCGCCCGGCTCGGCCAGGCGCAGGGTGGCCTCGGCATGGGACGCGGTTTGATGCTGAAGGGCGTGGGCGGCAGCGTGCGAGCGGATCAGGCCGGTGCCCGCATCATTCGCGGACCTGCCGTCTCGCTCTGCGGGCAGACGTATGACAGCCCGCAGCTCTACGTCATGCCAGGGCCAAAGCGCATCGGCTCACGTTTCTGGCATGGCGGCCGCATGACTCTCGACTTCCGCACCGGCACGTTGTGGCTGGAGCGATGAGTTTTACTTCCGCGTCGGTGCCGCGACGATCTCGTCCATCTTGGCGATCATCGTTTTCAGTCGCTCGGGCTGCTCGGCGCTGAGGTCTTTGAGCTCGGCGGGATCATCGGGCAGATGATAAAGGCGGTGCAGCGGGGCATGGCTTTCATCGCGGGTCTTCATCGTGACCACGGCCTGGGATTTGCCCTTGGTTTTCATGCGCACGAGCTTCCACTCGCCCATGCGGAGGCCGAGGTTCGTGCCGTTGTTATCCTGCTGGAGCAGCGAATCGCGGCCTTTGGCACCTTTTTCGCCGAGCAGAGCCGGGAGGATGTTCTGGCTGTCGAGACAGGCATTTTCAGCGAGAGCGGTTTCAGTCAGTGCAGCAAAGCTGGCGGCGAGATCGACGGTGCAGACGACTTCATCGGAGACACCCGGCTGAATGCGAGAAGGCCAGGTGGCGATGAAAGGCGTGCGAGTGCCGCCCTCATAGACGCTGTATTTGCCGCCGCTGAACGGCCCGGCAGGCTCGTGGGAGCCGAGTTGTGTCACCGCGCCATCCACATAGCCGTCGTCGAGCACCGGACCGTTGTCGGAGCAAAGCACGATGAGGGTGTTGTCGGCCAGTTTGAGGCGTTCGAGCGTCTTCACGATCTCGCCGACGCTCCAGTCGAACTCGACGATGGCATCACCGCGATAGCCGAGCGTGGTTTTGCCCTGAAAACGCTCGTGCGGCATGCGCGGCACATGGAGGTCGTGGCTGGCGAAGTAGAGGAAGAAGGGCTCTTTCGCATGGGCTTCGATCCAGCGGTTCGTTTCGTTGATCCAGGCATCGCCGAGGTCCTCATCGCGGAAGCGGGCAGCCGTGCCGCCGGTGTAGAAGCCGATGCGCCCGATGCCGTTGTGGATGGTTTGGTTATGACCATGCGTCCAGTTCATGCGCAGCGTGTCGCGATGCGTGATGCCGGTGGGATGATTTTCATCCGGCGCTTTGTCACCGACCCAGAGCGGGTCTTTGGGATTGAGATTCCGCACGCGATGATCATCCACATAGACCTGCGGCACGCGGTCGTTCGTCGTCGGCAAGAGCAGGCAGTGGTCGAAGCCGATCTCCAGCGGCCCGGGCTTCAAATCGCCATTCCAATCTGGTTTTGGATCGCCGAGGCCGAGGTGCCATTTGCCGATCACCGCCGTGGCATAGCCTGCTTTCTTCAAAATGGAGCCGATGGTCTCCGTGCCCGGTTTGATCAAGGCGGGACCATTCGGCGGAGCCACGCCGGTGCCTTTTTGACGAAACGCAAAGGTGCCGGTGAGCAGTGAAAAACGTGTCGGCGTGCAGGTGGAAGCCGAACAGTAGCCACTGGTGAAGCGCAGGCCCTTCGCGGCCAGTTGGTCGATGTTCGGCGTCGGCACCGATTTCGCGCCGTAGCATCCCAGATCGCCGTAACCGAGGTCATCGGCCATGATGACGATGATGCTGGGCTTCGCCGCGAAGAGCGAAGGGCAAAGGGCGATGAGTAAAACGGCGAGTAGTCGGGTCATGGCGTGCCAACGAGCCGTGGATCGGCGGCATTGCGAGGAAGTTTTGTGGCGGGTCCGCGTTGCCAGTGATGCCATGCGCTTGCTGCTATCCCTCTTCGTCCTCTGTCCTTCGCTCTTTGCGTCCCAGCCGAATTTCCTACTCGTCATGGTCGATGACATGGGCTTCTCCGATCTCGGTTGCTACGGCAGTGAGATCGATACGCCCAATCTCGACAAACTAGCCGCGGGTGGATTGCGCTTCACGCAGTTCTACAATACGGCGAAGTGCCATTCTTCCCGCGTCAGCCTCATGAGTGGCCGCTGGTGCCGCCAAGCGGGCGATGAGAGCCTCAAAGGTGCGGTGACAATCCCCGAGGTGCTCGCACCGGCGGGCTACTTCACCGCGATGACGGGCAAATGGCATCTCAGCAAAGAACCCACGGATTTCGGCTTCCAGCGCTACTTCGGCCATCTCTCCGGTGCCACGAACTACTACCTCGGCGACAAGACCTTCCGCCTGAACGGCCAGCCCTTCACCGTGCCCGACAAAGGCTTCTACACCACCATCGCCAATGTCGATCACGCCTTGAAATTCATCGCTGAAGCTCGTGCTGCGAAGAAGCCGTGGTTTCAATACATCGCCTTCAATGCCCCGCATGCGCCGCTTCAGCCGCTGGAGCAGGATTTCAAAAAGTACCTCGGTCGTTACGACGCTGGCTGGGATGTCATCCGCGCCGCTCGTGTGGCCAAACAGAAGAAAATCGGCCTGCTGCCTGCCGACAGTGCCGAATCGCCACGCCCTGAGCACATTCCCGAATGGTCGAAGCTCAACGACGAGCAACGCCGCGAAGAAACCCGCCTCATGACGGCCTACGCAGGCCTCATCGACCGCATTGATCAGGAAATGGGCCGCCTCATCGCCGACCTCGAAAAAGCAGGCGAACTCGACAACACCGTCATTCTCTTCGTCTCCGACAACGGCGCGTGCCCCTTCCATCGCGGCGGTGCCACGCCGAACACCGAGCCGTTTGATCCCCAAACGCACTGGGGAGATAGCACCGGCTGGGCCTGGGCGCGGAATTCGCCCTTCCGCTTTTATAAACAGAACCAATTCGAAGGCGGCATCTCATCGCCCGCCGTGCTGCACTGGCCTGCAGGGTTGAAACAGAAGCCTGGCAGCGTCGTCAGCAGTCCTGCGCACCTCGTCGATGTGCTGCCCACCTTTGCCGAACTCGCCGGAGCGAAAGTGCCCGCGACCTTCCCCGACCGCGAACCCACCCCGCTCGCAGGCGTTTCGCTCGCCCCCATCCTAGCGGGTGGTGAAATCAAAGCCCGTCCGCCCATTCACCTGCTCTTTTCCACGGATCGCGGCCTGCGGGATGGCGAATGGAAGCTCGTCAGCTTTCAAAGCCAGCCCTGGGAGCTCTACCACATGCCCACGGATCGCAGCGAACTGAAAAACGTGGCCGCCCAGCACCCCGAAATCGTCCAACGTCTGTCTAAACAATGGCACGACATGGCTGCGAACGTCCTCGTGACCAAGGGCAAGGAAGGCCAGCCCGTGTCCTCCGAGGCCACGCCGAAGTTCAATCCGAGCTGGTCGGCCTATGACGATGCTTTACCCGGCCAAAAGAAGCCCAGGGGCAAAGGCAAAAAGAAGGCCGCGAAGGCGGCGGGAAGTCCACCTTGAAGCACTGGTTGACAAACCTGCCCTTCCCGGTAGTCTCGCGACCCTTTTTCCGGGGTCATAGCCGTCGCGGTATGACTCTGCTCCTTCCGGAACCCTTTAACCACCCCAGAACACCATGCCCAAGACCTTCAGGACCTACCAACCCTCCAAGCGCACCCGGAAGCAACAGTTCGGCTTTCGTGCCCGCATGAAGACGGAAAACGGCCGTGACATCCTCCGCCGCCGCCGCGCCGCTGGCCGTAAGCGCCTCATGCCGAAGGGCGTGGAAGTCCACTTCAAGCGCCATACGCAGCAGCACACCTGATTTTCCGCCCGCCGGGCATGCCGGCCATGCGCCTTCCCTCCCATCTGCGGTTGAAGCACGCGAGCGACTTCGCTCGCGTTCGGGAGAAGGGGGCGAGTTACGCAGGAAAGTATTTGGTTTTAGGCGTCCTCAAAGACGAAGGTGTAGCCGAATTCGGCTACGGACTCATCACAGGCAAAAAGCTAGGTATTGCGGTGAAGCGAAACCGCATCCGCCGCCTACTCCGCGAGATCGTCCGGGCGCATCAGGCGGAAATTTCCCCCGGCTGGCATTTTGTCGTCATCGGGCGCTGGCGTGCCGCTGGAGCCACTTTGCAGGAATTGGAACGCGACTGGCTGAAACTGGCCAAACGCCTGGGCATCCTCCTCTCTCCCACCGCACCGCCCGCGTCATGAAATGGGTCGTTCGAGTCCTCATCCGCTTCTACCAAAAGATCATCTCCCCGGTGATTCATGCTTTTGGAGGTCCCGGTTCCGGCTGCCGCTTCACACCGACCTGCTCAGCCTACTTTCTCGAAGCCGTCGAGACTCACGGCGTGCTCCGCGGCTCCTGGATGGGCCTGTGCCGCATCGCCCGCTGTCAGCCCTGGGGTGGCCATGGTCACGATCCGGTTCCGCCGAAGCCGGAGGCCTGAAATCGAAATGATTCCTGATTTTTCCGTCGCCACCAGCGCATTCACGGCCATTCATCCGGCCCGCTAGTTCCCAAACCTCACTCTCCTCTCCCCTCACTTTTCATGGATCGCAAAGGCTGGATCGTCATCATCACCTGCATTCTCCTCATGGGGGTGAATTTTTATTACATGCAGGAGAATCAGAAGCTCGTCGCCGCCCAGCGGACCGCCGAGGAGGCCAAAAAGAAGGCCGAAGCTCCCCAAGAAGCCGCCGCAGCCACGCCTGAAGCGGCCAAACCCACCGCCCAAGTCGCTGCCGCAGTTCCTTCTACCCCGGAGCAGAGGCACACGCTCAAGACCGAGACGGTCAGCTATGAGTTGAGCACCAAGGGCGGCGGGATCGCCCGTGCCATTTTGGGTGCAACGGATCACATCACGCTCAACGAGCATGCTTTGGAGCCGATCGGTGCCATCCGCCGCGAGCCTGCCGGCGCCGATGTCATCACTTACCAGATGCTGGAGCAGAGTGATCGCTCCGTGAGCTTTGAAGGCACCACCACTGAGGGTATCCGCGTGAAAAAGACCTTCACGCTGACCGAGGGAGCCGCCAGTGATGACCATTTGCTGAATCTCACGGTGACGCTGACGAACACCGGCACCGCGCAGTATCGCTCCGAGGAGTATTATCTTTTCGCGGGAGCCTCCACGGCACTCAATCATGCGGATGAGCGCTACCAGAGCTTCTTCTGGAACGACAATGGCAATGCGGATTACAAGATCTCCAGCTACTACGGCAAGGGTTGGTTCAGTGAGGCGGCCACGGAGTTCCGCCAGTCCTATGCCAACCTGCGCTACGCGGGTGTTTCGAGCCGCTTTTACTCCCACATCCTCACTCGCACGACGGATGACAAAGGCGTGCCAGCGAAGTTTTGGTCCTCCCGCCGTCGCCTGGCCACGCCGCTCGCCGGTCATCCGCAGAACGCAGCCATCGAAGATTACGCTTACGAGGGCTCCATGAGCCTTCCAGCCATCGACTTGGCCCCCGGTGCTAGCAAGACGGAGACGTATCAGGTTTATCTCGGCCCGAAGGAGTATCACCGCCTCAAGAAGATCGATGAGGAGACGGACCGCCAGCGGCGCTACGCGATGTTTTACGGCTGGTTCAAGCCGGTGAGCATCTTCCTCGTCAGCGTGATGCGCTGGATGCACGGCGTCACAGGGAACTGGGGCGTGGCGGTGATCCTTCTCACGATTTTTGTTCGTCTTTGCATCTGGCCCATCCACGCCAAGTCGATGCGCACCATGAAGCGCATGGGCCTGCTGGCCCCGATGATGAAAGAGCTGCAGGAGAAGTACAAGGACAAGCCACAGGAGCAGCAGATGGAGGTGATGAAGCTGTATCGTGACTACGGCGTGAACCCGCTCGGCGGCTGCCTGCCGCTCCTGCTCCAGTTCCCCATCTTCATCGGCCTTTACAGCATGCTCGAATACGCCGCCGAACTCCGCGGCCACGGCCTCTGGTGGGTGAAGGACCTTTCCGCGCCGGACACGGTCGCCCAACTGGCCGGCTTCAACATCAACCCTCTGCCGATCATCATGGGCATCACCATGGTGGCGCAGATGAAGCTCACCCCGCAGCCGCAGACGGTGGACAAGATGCAGCAGCGCATCTTCATGTTCATGCCTCTGATCTTCCTGTGGATCAGCTATGATTTCGCCTCCGCTCTCGCCCTTTACTGGTCCACTCAGAATCTCTTCAGCATCGCCCAGACGTGGATCATGAAGCTCTACGTCCCGGATCCGGTGCTCGAAAAGGTGAAGCGCGAAGCCAAACCGGCCCCGCAAAGCCCCTTCTTCAACCCCATGGGCCACCAAAAGGACAAGAAGAAGCCCGGCAACAAGCCGCCGAAGCTCGGAGGTTAGTTCTAGAAGGCGAAGAACGAATTTCTGAATGACGAACTGGCCCGGATCGCATACCGGGTCAGTCATCATGAACGCCTCCGC
>JBEIGR010000179.1:0-9048 GCA_040381795.1 Verrucomicrobiaceae bacterium
GCCTCAGTGAGGAGTCGGAGCTGGCGGAAGGAGTGGCCGAGGATGCTCTCAAGGGATTCCATGTTTCGCTGTTCGCCGATAGTCCGAGGTAAAAATGCCTCGGTAGAGCAGGAAAATGGGGTGACCGACGGGATTCGAACCCGCAACAACCAGAATCACAATCTGGGGCTCTACCTTTGAACTACGGTCACCATTTTGCCCGGAGGCGGCGGCGATAGTAACCGGTTCGCGTGATTGCGCAAGTGCGGGTTCTGCATGGCAGATTGACCGGGCCACGAGGGTGCGTTCATACTAGCCACCTCATGGAAAACGACCTCCCGCCTGAATCCTCTGCCGCGCCACCTCGGTCCGGCATGGGGGGAAAGGAGCGTATACCATCCCCCTGGGAGCTGGATACGGATTGGCAGGAGGCACCGAAGGATCTGAAAAAGATCCGGCTATTACCACCCACGCCACCGCCCGCTGCCCCACCGGCTGCCGAGCCTGCCAAGCCGAAAATCGAAGCCAAAGCTCCCGAGCCACGCGAGGCATATGTGCCCATGGTCCGCCGCTTACAACCGGTGCCGGAGCGGGAGGGCTCGTGGCCGGCGCTGATCATTCTGAGTTTGGGGCTGCTGCTCTTTGTGTTTGTGGCCTGGCAATACCTTCACGATGAGCCACGCGGGGCAGATGATGATTTGCGACTGCTGCGCGTGGTGGACCAGACGCCGGTGATCCAGATGCCGCAGAAGATGAAGCGCTTCCTGGATGCCGTCGTGCCTTTGCCAGCGGGTGCGATGCCCGCCACACCACCGTGGATGTGGGATACACCCACGCTTTCCCGCTTCTTTAAAGGCAATGGCGCGGCGCTAGATAATCTGCGTGACCTTCTCGAAGACCCGGACTGGCATCCCGCGCATGCCGCCTGGCATGCGGCAGACCTCGGTAATGATCCGCGGTGGCCGGTGGTGTTTGCTTTGAAGCAGGCGGAGAGCGCCTACCACGCCCGTCTGGGCCAGGAAGAGGCCGCGTATGTGGCTGCGATCGATCTGGCGGATCTGGCGAAGCGCCTCGAAGAGACCTGGGCTTGGCCGTCCTTCTACTCGCGTTCGCTGGAGGCGCAGGAACAGGCTGCGCAGGTGCTGGCGGAACTGCTGAAGCAGACGCGGCTGCCGGAGCCAGTGCTGCGACAGTATCAGCGGCAGTTCAGCATTTGCCTGCCCTTGAATGACACGCTGGTGCAGGCGCTCGGAGCGTTTTATCTACATGAAAAGAAGCTCATCTTCGGTCCCGCGAGCGGTGAGCCGCTCGATACAATGCCGGGCGGGGCGCAGTTGAAGCGTCCGGGGCGTTTGTTCTTCAAGCCGCACGCTACCTTGCAGCTCTTTGTGGATCATTTTCGACGTCTGCGCATGGAGGCGCAGGCACCGCTGGCGAATACGGGACTCATCAGCGTGGAGGATTCCGCCGCGCTGCATCAGCAGGGCTACCAGCCAAACTCGGCCGGTGAATCCTACGCTGCCGCCCGCTTAGCGGGTTATCGCTCGCTGCCAGCGAAGCTCGGGCTCGCCAAGGCACGAGGCGGGCTGGTGCTCACACTCTTTGCCATGCGCCGTTGTGTGGCAGAGCAGCGTACGCTGCCGCCGAGCCTCGAGAGCTTAAAACCGAAGTATCTCCTCGATGTGCCGCTCGATCCGTTTTCCGCCGCGCCGTTGCATTACGACATCCGCCACGGCTGGATCTGGTCGGTGGGCACGGATCTGCAATCTCAGGGCGGTGCGCCGACGAGCCCGCCGATGCGTGATGCGAAGGAACCGACGGTCGAGATCGGCATCGGCATTGCTTCCGCCGTGCAATGATGCTCCTTTTCTATCTCCCGCTATGACATCGAATTTCACCCGCGCCGGCCAGTTCCCCGAAACGTCATGGACGCAGGTGCGGCTGGCAGGGATTTCGGATACACGGGCACTCGAAGGTCTCTGCCGCATGTATTGGGCACCGTTGTATGCCTTTGCGCGGCGGGATGGCATGAGCCCGGCGGAGTCGGAGGATGTGACGCAGTCGTTTTTCGTTCATCTGATGCAGGATGAGACGATCAAGAATGCCGATAGCGAGAAGGGCCGCATGCGCAGTTACCTGCTCGGGGCGATGAAGCGCTTCATCTCCAACTGGCGGCGTGCTGAAATGACGGTGAAACGCGGTGGCAGGCTGCAACGCGTGGATTTCGATACCACCGAGGTCGAAGCCGTGTGCTCCAAGCATGGTGACGGGCTTTCGCCCGATGCTTTCTTTGAGCGACGCTGGGCGGTGGCCTTGCTTGATCATGCTTTCAAAGCTCTCGAACTCGAACAAGCGCTCACCGGCAAAAAAGAGCAGTTTGCGGTGTTGAGTGAGTTTTTGATGGTTCACGGCAAAGAAGCGCAGCACGGCGTCGCCGCCGAGAAGCTCGGTATGAGCGAGGGCACGGCTCGCGTGGCGGTGCATCGCCTGCGGAAGCGCTTCCGCGAGCTCCTCCGCGAGCATGTGGCCGCCACGGTGGGCAGCGAAGCGGATGTGGACGATGAGCTAAGGCATCTTTTGGGATTGTACAGTAACTGACGCCACACACCGCGTTAAGTAAGTGCTATGCCTGCATGCGAAATCTGTCACACCCCGCTCGAAAAACGCGGTTCAGGCTTCTTTTGCCCGGCATGCATGCTGCGTGGCCTGATGGAGGAACCGGATGTGGAGGCGGAGACGCAAATCACCGAGGCTCCGGCGGCGGGGGATATGCCGCGGGTGCCGAGGCATTCGATGATCGAAAAGATCGGCGAGGGCGGTTTTGCGAATGTCTATCGGGCGCTGCAACGCGAGCCGGTGAAGCGCGAGGTGGCCATCAAGGTGCTGAAACCGCAAATCGCCAGCTACCATGTGCTGGCACGTTTTGAAACCGAACGGCAAACGCTGGCACGCATGGAGCATCCAGGCATCGCGAGGCTTTGGGATAGCGGCGTGACGATGCACGGCCAGCCGTTCTTTGCCATGGAGCTGGTGCGTGGCGAACCGGTGACGTCTTACTGCGAGAACAACCATCTCACACTGGATGAACGGCTCGAAATCTTCCGCTCCATTTGCGATGCGGTGCAGCATGCGCATGAAAAAGGGGTGCTGCATCGCGATTTGAAGCCGTCGAACATTCTCGTGGCGGGCGCAGGCTCCGAGCGGGTGGTGAAGATCATTGATTTCGGCATCGCGAAGGCGCTGGAGGTTTCGCCGGAAGCGGAGGATGCGGATGAGACGGGTGCGATGACCTCGATTCATCAGGCGGTGGGCACGCCTGGCTACATGAGCCCGGAGCAGAGCGCCTGGGGCGCTCATCATGTGGATGCTCGCTCGGATCTCTATGCGCTGGGCGTGGTGCTTTACGAGCTGCTCACGGGCTCGACGCCGCTGCAAATCGAGCGAAAGGCGAATGATCAAGCTCGCCAGTGGCCGGTGGCAAAGCATGTCACAGCGCCTTCGCTGCTGCCGAGATCCATTTTGCTCACGAAGACGGAGAAACGTGATCTCGATGCCATCGTGCTGAAGGCGCTGGAGATGGATTCCACGCGGCGTTACGCCAGCGCGGCGGCTTTTGCGGATGATATTCTGCGGCACCTGCATGACGAGCCGGTGCTCGCGGGTGAGAGGTCGTGGACGTATGTGATGGAGAAATTCACGCGGCGGCATCTGCCCTTTGTGGTGAGTGCCGGTGTGGCAGGGCTGGCGGTGGTGGGCGGTTTTACCGCGAGCACGATTTTGTATCTGAAGGAGCAAAAAGCTCGTTCGCTCGCGGAGGATCGCCAGCTCGTGATCGAAGCCCGTGAAGCGGAGCTTCGGCGCACGCTGAGCCGGGCGGATTTCGCGGCGGCGCAGCAGTTTAAAGCGGCGGGTGATTCCCAAAGTGCCGTGGCCTGCCTTGTGCGTGCTTTGCGGCAAGATGCATCGTTTAAAGCGGCGGCAGCGGATCTTCAGATGATGCTGCTTCAAGACGATACGCCGCAGCCGGTGGAGACGGTGATCCCTGTCGATCCGGCGTGGGGTGAGGTGCAGGAGAATCTGGGTGCTGTCTCAGCGGGTGGGCATGTACTGGCGGCGGTGTTTTTGAAGGATGGGAAGCAGCGGGCCATGCTTTTTAGACATGCGAAAGGCACATGGAACCGCCGTGAGCTGCCGCTGAAGACCCGGCTGGTGGCTCTGGAGGTTTCATCGAGTGGAAACTTCCTCGTGATGGCTGAGCAAGGCGGTGAGGTGCGGCTTTTGCGCCCCGAGGAGCCGGCCTTTGAGAAGAAGTGGACGCCTCCCGCCATGGTGACGGCCGTGACGATCACGACGATCAGCGAGCTGGCGGCGGTGGGCTGTGCGGATGGTTCCGTGTGGATCATCGGCGCATCGGATGAGAGATCGCCGAAGCGTGTGGGTGCGGTCTCCGGCGCGGTGACCCGCCTGCTGATCCAAGGCCAGGAACGTCTCATCGTGGCCGGAAGCAAAGAGGGAGAGGTGCGAAGATTTTCCGTGCTCAATCCGAATGACCAACGCCTGCTGGTGAAAATGCCCGGCGAAGTGACCACGGTGAGCAGTTCCGGCAACGCGATGCTGGCCGTCGGTGATTCACTGGGGAATGTGGCCTGCCTCTCCGACAACGAGTTGATGCTGCCCATCACGCATCTGCATGACAGCGCCATCACCGCCGTGGCTCTGGCCTCCGGGCGAGGCAGTCCCATGATGCTGACCGCTGGCGGGGCGCGTGACCTGCGTGTGAAGTGGTTCGATCTGAAGAATCGCGTCGAACTAAAAGCGCCGGTGGAATCCGCCGGCGCGGTGCGGCACATCGCGGTGACACGCAGCGGGGACAGCGTGGTGATCGTGAATGCGGATGCCTCCGTGCGCATGTGGCGGCAGGCGGGCGAGGGAGCGATCACGGTGCGCAAGCCGCAGCGTGCGCGTTACATCGCTATGAGCACGCAAGGCCGTGCGATGGCCGTGCGGCGTGATCTTGGCCGTGGGCTGGAGGTGCTCACCCTGCCGCAGGACACCATGTTTGGCATCGTGCTCGATCATGGCGGGCCGATGACGCCGCCGGGGCTGCGGGGCCGTGCCTGCGCCACCTTTTGCCAGGATGGCAGGACGCTCGTGGAATCGAACGAACTCGGCGTGGCGGCGCTGTGGGACAGCACGAAGGCCACGCTGCTCGACTCACGCCGCTGGAACCAGGCCGCAATGGCGCTTGGCCCCGGCGCAGGAGATTCGATCCGTGCGGTGTTGGTCGATGGATCGTTGGTGGAGGTTCCCATGGATGGTAGCGCTTTGCGAACGCTCGTTCCTGCGTCCTCGGCCCATGCCTGGACGCTGGCCGCGATCTCACCGGATGGCCGGGGAGCCGCGTGGGCCACCTCGTCGCCTGATTTGCAGCAGCAGTGTCATCTGCGTGTGTGGTGGGAAGGTGAGAAAGAGGTGCATGAGATGACGGCGGAGCGGCTTTCCGCCATCGCCATGCATGCCGGGACGCGTCGCCTGGCCCTCGGTCTAGGTAACGGCCATGTGCGGGTGATTCAGGACCAGGAAGATTCGCGAGGCCTCGCCGTGCCGCTGCATCAAAGCGCGATTACCTCGCTGGCCCTCAGCCCGGATGGCCTTTCCTTGATCACTGGGTCCACGGATCACACCGTGGCGATCTGGAAGGCGCGTTCGCTGGCTCCATTGATCGACCCGCTGCGTCTCGACGATGCCGTGGAGCGTGTGATCTTCAGCGGAGATGGACATCGCTTTGCCTGCTGCACGCATCAGCAGGTGATTGTCGGTGATTTTGAGGCACGCGGATTTTTGGGCGAGGCCTTCACGCTGCCCAACATCGGCCGCACACTCACGCTGAACCATGATGGCAGCCGCGTGGCCTTTTCCATCGGCAATGGAAGCATCTTCGTGCATGACATCGCACCCGCCCTTACCGCGCCTGTGCCAGAGTGGTTTCTCAAACTGGCGGAGACCTATGTCTCACGCCGCATGACGGCACAAGGCACCGTGGAGATGCTGGATCATCCAGGCTTGGAAGCCTTGAAGGAACTGGTGCCGCCAAAGAGCGACGATGAGTGGAGCCAGTTTGCCACCTGGATGTTCACCCACACGGGCTTGCGAACGATCACCCCGTGGTCTTCGCTGACTCTCGATGCTTACATGAACGAAGTGGCGAAGCTTCCACTCACCACGCGGAACATTGAGCGCCGTCGTTTACGCACCTTGCTGTATCACGAGCGTGAGATGGGTGCTCAGTCTGCCAGCGAGTCGGCACCGTGAAAATATTTTCATGGTGCCTGAATAGGTAGCGAGAGGCCTCGTCACAAGGAGCGGAAATCTTTTCCACTCACCCTATGAAAACACTCCTCTCCGCTCTTGCCGCCATCGTTGTTCTTGGTGTCGCGGCTCCCACCTCCGCCAAGGCGGATCACCTCTGCCACGGCAGCCGTCGCATCGTGAGCTACATGCCCTGCGGCACGCCCGTTTACGCGGTGTATCAAGTCATCGGCTACGACCGTTGTGGCAATCCAGTGGGCCAGTGGGTCACGCAGCGTGGCTCGCATAGCTGCAACGTCTGCAATCCCCGTCCATCGTATGGTTATGGCCGCCCCGGCTGCCCCCCCAGCCAAGGAGGCTTCTTTGGCCGCCCTCGCTCCGGCCTCAGTTTCAGCTTTGGTTTCGGCAGGTAGTAGCGCCGGGATCTAAATCTCGAAAAACCCCACGCGGCCCCGCTCATGCATGAGCGGGGCCGTTTTTGTTCGTAGTTCGGGCTTTAGCCCGTTCTGCGGCGTGCCATGTTCGCGTTCATGCGCTGGATCATCCGCCTTCTTCTTCTCGCCGCCCTTGTGATGGGCGTGATGTGGTTTCATCACGTCCGCACGCATCGTCCCTCGCGAGTGGAGCAGGCCACGAAGGCAGGTATCTTGCTTCTCGGTAATGGCTCGGAGCCAGCGACGCTTGACCCCCATCTCGCCAGCGGCCAGCCGGAGCATTTGATCTTCCATTCCATCTTCGAGGGACTCGTGGCACCTGGCTCGGACGATCCCGATGCCGATTCACCCGGCGCAGCGGCCTCGTGGACGCAGGAAAATTTCACCACCTGGACCTTCAAGCTCCAGCCAAACGGCAAATGGAGCGACGGCACCCCGCTGACAGCGCATGACTTCGCCTACGCCTACCAGCGCATCCTCACCGCGAAGCTCGGCGCGGATTACGCCAGCATGCTCTACCCGCTTTTGAATGCCGAGGAGTATCACACCGGCATCATCAGCGATTTCAGCCAGGTGGGCGTGAAGGTGATCGACGATCATACCCTGCGTCTCACGCTCAAAGGCCCCGCGCCCTATCTCCCGAGCATGCTGAAGCACTACTCGTGGTTTCCGGTGCCAAAACACGCCATCGAGCAGCACGGCACGATGGACCAGCGAAACACCAAATGGACCCGTCCCGGCCATCTCGTCGGCAATGGAGCCTTCAAACTCAAAAGCTGGCGGGTGAACCAAAACATCGAGGTGGAGCGCAATCCGCACTACTGGGATGCTGCTACCGTGAAGCTCAACGGCATCGTCTTTGTGCCCATCAGCAGCCCACCCACGGAAGAGCGAGCTTTTCTTGATGGCCAGATCCACATGACGCTGGAGGCACCGCTCTCGAAGATCCCCGGTTACATCGCCAGCAAGTCACCGCTGTTTCATGCCGACCCGCTGCTGAGCGTCTATTTCTACCGCTGCAACGTCACGAAGAAGCCCTTCAACGATGTCCGCGTCCGCAAAGCCCTCGCTTTGGCGATTGATCGGGAAAGCATCGTGAAAAATGTGCTCCGCGGCGGCCAAAAACCCGCCACGGGTCTCACCCCGCCTGGCACCGTGAAGGACTATCAAGCGCCCGACATCATGAAGTTCGATCCGGCTGAGGCCCGCAAGCTCCTCGCTGAGGCTGGCTATCCCGATGGCAAAGGTTTCCCGCCCTTCGAGATCCTCATCAACACCAGCGAATCCCACCGCACGCTGGCTGAGACCATCCAGGCCATGTGGAAGCAGCACCTCAAAATCCCCGCAGGCGTGTTGAATCAAGATTGGGGCGTCTATCTCGAATCCCAGCGGGCGCTGAAATTCGATGTGTGCCGCGCCGGCTGGGTGGGTGATTACCTCGATCCCACCACCTTCCTCACGCTTTGGCAATCCGGCGATGGCAACAACAACACCGGCTGGAGTAGCCCCGCCTACGACGTCCTCATCAAGCAAAGCTTCCTCGAAGGAGATCCCACCAAACGCCTCGCCATCCTCAAAGAAGCGGAGACTCTCATGCTCAACGAGGCCCCCGTCCTACCCGTTTATTGGTATGTGCATCCGCATCTGATGCGCCCCGAGGTCAAAAACATGCGTCCCTCCCTGCTGGAGCATCGCTGCTACAAAGTCATCGAGCTGAAGCCGTGAGGCGAGCTTCCGTTCTTGAAACTCGAAACCTGGAACCCGGATCGCCCCGGTTCTCCCTCTGGCAGCCCCATTTTCTCGGGAATAATTATGGCGTTCGGACTGGCGATGAACTATTTAAGACACGTTAAATACCAAGTTCAGGCTACTCCCGCGTCATGCCCTCTCCCCAGAAAGGCTCGAAATCTCCTGCTCGCCGCCCCTCGCGTTCACGTAAGGCGGCCGTGCCTCATGTGATTGATTACGAGCCGGAATCCCCGATCATCCGCCAGCAGGAGGCGGAGATGGCGCGGCGGAAAGGTTACCGAAATGCCCTCTGGCTCATCATTGCCATCACCGTCGTCGCCTTGGGCAAGCTCGTCTGGGAAGAAGCATTCGAGAAAAACTCCCGCTTCCTGCTCAAAGCGCTCGATGTGCAGACCAGTGGGCCACTTTCCGTGCCGAAACTCGTCGGTGCCACGGCCCTCACGCTTGACACCAATTTGCTCACGCTCAATCTCGGCGAGGTGCGCAGCCGTCTCGAGCGCCTGCCGCAGGTCAAAGGCGTGCACATCCAGCGAGATTACAACGGCAGCCTCACTATCAAAGTGCAGCAGCGTTTCCC
>JBEIGR010000180.1:0-9042 GCA_040381795.1 Verrucomicrobiaceae bacterium
CCCCATGCAAACCACCCTCGAAAAACCCGCCACCGAGAAGAAGGTCGAACAGACCGAGGCTGGGAACTATTTCGTTTCCAACTACCCGCCGTTTTCTTTTTGGAAGCCGGATCAGGTTCACGTCGTCGAGGAGGTGCTGCAAAGGCCCGCCCCGGCGAACATCCCACTCGGTGTCTATTTCCACATCCCGTTTTGCCGGAAGCGCTGCCACTTCTGCTACTTCAAAGTGTACACCGATAAAAACGCCGGCGAGATCAAAGCCTACATCGACTCTGGCATGCGTGAGATGGAGCGTCTGGCCTCGCAGCCTTACCTGAAGGGCCGGAAGGCGCAGTTTGTCTATTTCGGCGGCGGCACGCCGAGTTATCTCTCGGTGCCCCAGCTCAAAGATCTCACAGATCGCATGAAGGCGCTGGTGCCGTGGGATGAAGCCGAAGAAGTGGCCTTCGAGGCCGAGCCAGGCACGCTGAATGAAACCAAGCTCACTGGTATCCGTGAGGTCGGCGTCACACGTCTGAGTCTGGGCGTGGAGAACTTTGACGATCACATCCTCGAAACGAATGGCCGCGCTCATCGCAGTGGCGAGATCGGCAAAGCCTACAATTTCGCCCGCAGCCTCGGCTTTGAGCACATCAACATCGACCTCATCGCCGGGATGATGAACGAGACGGAGGCGAACTGGAAGGTCTGCGTGGCCAAAGCCATCGAAATGCAGCCTGACGCCGTCACGATCTACCAGATGGAGGTGCCGTACAACACGACGATGTATCAGCAGATGAAGGCCGAGGGCAAGGTGACCGCCCCGGTGGCTGACTGGCAGACGAAGCGCGACTGGGTGAGCTACGCCTTCGATGAATTCCAGAAGGCTGGCTACACAGTGACGAGCGCCTACACGGTGGTGAAGGACCCGAAGCGCATCAAATTCGTCTATCGCGACTCGCTTTGGGATGGCGCAGACCTTTTGAGCTGCGGCGTGGCCTCGTTCGGCCATTTCGGCGGCGTGCATTATCAAAACCAAGCCGATGTGGGGCCTTACATGCAGGCGGTGGATGCCGGCCAGCTTCCGATTTTCCGCGCCTACCAGACGACGCACGAGGACCGCTTTGTGAGGGAGTTCATTCTCAAGCTGAAACTCGGACGTAGCGGGTGGGCGCACTACATCGAGAAATTTGGTGAAGATCCGAGGAAGCATTTCGGGCCGCAGCTTGATTCCTTGGTGAAGGAAGGCTTTGCCACGCTCGATGCCGATGGCGTCTCCCTCACGCGTGAGGGTCTCCTCCAGGTGGACCGCCTGCTGCATGATTTTTTCCTGCCTCAACACCGCCAGTATGCCCGCTACACCTGAAAATTCCGCCGTCCGCCAGGATGAGGACATTCTGGCACCGCTGATCTTCTTTTACGGCATCGGCAGCACGAGGCCGCGCGTGACCTTTGTGGAGCCGGAGATGCTGGCCGAGCAGGAGCGGAGCCTGCTCGTGCATGAAAAGGACATGACGCCGCGCCTTCGCGAGTATCACGCGAGTGATATCGACCTCGATGTGGCCGCTCGTGCCCGCATTGGGAATTACCTCGTGCGTGCCAGCGTGCTGCATCGTCGCAGCGATGGAAAGCCGGTGGAGTTTGGAGCCATCGGCATCCACCTCGATTTGCTGCCTGAGGAGGCTCAAAAGCTCGTTTTGGAAGGTCGCGTGCCGTTTGGGGCCATTCTGGAGCAGTATGCGGTGCCGCATTCCAGCCATCCGCGGGGTTATTTCCGTGTTTCCGTCGATCAGCGCCTCGCGGAGCTGCTGGGGGCCACGAGCGGCCAGATGCTTTTCGGACGCTGCAATGAGCTGCGTCACGGCTCCGGCCGCGTGCTGGCGGATGTGGTCGAAGTGCTGCCGAGGGTGGTTTGATCGGCTGATTGTGGCAAAATTTCAACGTGACGCCATCCGGGCGGCGTCATATCATCCACATCCCGCCACGCCACTATGCTGACCAACCAGACCATCGACCCGACACGGCAGCACACGCCCGAGAGCAGTCATGTGCTCATTCGCCCGTTTGTGCAGGCATGGCGCTGGCTCGTCCCGGCTTCGGTGGCCGACAAAGACCGGCAGAGTCCGCTGGCTCGGTATGTGGCGATGGCATTGATCTCGAGTTTTTGCGTTTCGCTGCTCGTTGCAGCCATTTTGTATGCCAAACCGATCCAAGACTCTTATCAAAGCTCGCAGGCGGAGAGCATGGTGAGGGAGGCGCGGGATATGATGGAGAACGGCCAGGTGGCAAACGCGGTCTTCAGAGCGCAAGAGGCTTATCAAAAGGCCCCGCACAGCGTCGAGGCTATCCGGCTGAATAGTGAGTTCTTCACGCTCATGAAGCGGGAACATGCCCTCTTCTTTCTCGACAAACTCAAAGACCAGGGAGCGGAGACCCTGGAGGACAAAATGCGCCGCGTCCGTGCTCTCAAGAACCTCAGCCGTGACAAAGACGCGGAGATGGAACTCGAAAAGCTGCTGCGCCAGGAGCCCTCCAGCGTTCCGCTGGCCAAGCTGGCGGAGGAAATTTACGGGAAGAAGCAGAACAATACCGCGCTGCTGAACATCATGCGCAGCTTTGCGGAGAAGAATCCCGACGATAAAGAATCACAGCTGCGCCTCGCACGCGTGCAGGTGGAGTCCGGCATCTCCTCTCAGCTCAATGATGGTATCAACTCCGCCTGGAAACTGGGCCAGGACGATGATGCCAATGGCCTGAAGGCGCTCGAATTCCTCATCAGCATCGAAGGTCTGCCCTCCGAAATTTCGATCCCTTTGGTGAAACGCCTCAAGGAGCATCCCTTGGCGCATGATGGCCATCTGGTGGTCGCCTTGAAGCTGGAATCCCGCCTCTACCCGGATCGCAAGAAGGCGATCATCGACAAGGCCTATGCGGAGTTTAAGGATAAAAAGCGTGAAAAGCTCGTGCCCTTCATTCGCTGGCTCGTTGAGGAGCAACAGTGGCTGGAGGTCGTGACACTGCTTTCTGAGGATGATGCCAAGGCCTACCAGGGCCTGCTCGAGAACTACCTCACCGCTCTCACCATGCTGAAGCGTTTTGATCAGATCGAGCGTCTCATCGAGGACGAGCAGGTGAAAAAAATTCTAGATCGCACCACCCACGCCATGTTCCGCGCCCACATGGCCTTTGTGATGAATAAACCGCCGGAGGAGCTCCGCGCCTTGCTCATCACCGCCAAGACGATGGCCGAGAGCGAAGGACGCCTGCCGGTGCTGCAAAAAATCGCCGAGTATGCCGATGTGCGCGGCCATTTCGACATCGCCGAAGATGCCTACCGGCTGACGATCCGTGTGGCGCGGCGAAATGCCAACGCCATGTCACCACGCATTGAGCGTGAGGCCCTGATCGGCCTGCTCTCCGCCAGTCTGAAGAACGGGAACTCGGAATCCCACTTCCAGGCCGCCCAGGATGCCGTGCTGCGTTTTCCTGAGGACAGTGAGTTCCTCGATCAATCGCTCTACATCAGCCTGCTCGTCGGTCACGAGGTGGAGACGAGCCTGCGCAAGGCGATGAAGCTCCTGCAAAATCAGCCGAAGGACAATCACCGGAAGCTCATGGTGGCTCTCGGCTACCTGCGCATCCACGATCAGCGTCAGGCCCTCAATTATCTCCAGTACATGGATCTCAACCTCCTCACGGAAGGGCAGCGAGCCGTTTTCGCCGCCGTGGCCTCCACCGCTGGGTTCAATGACGAGGCGGCGGGTGTCATCCGCGCTATCGATCCACGTGCCCGCATGTTTCCGGAGGAGAGATCACTCTATAAACAGGCTATCCGCTGAGCGGTGACCAAAAGTAAACCGCCGATAGTCGGCGGTTACACTTACCAAACCAAACTGGCGGAACGGACGGGGCTCGAACCCGTGACCTCCAACGTGACAGGCTGGCGTTCTAACCAACTGAACTACCGCTCCTTACCGTTTGATGGGCGGCGATGGTAGATGAGGCCTTCCAGTTGGCAAACGGAAAGTGCCTGCCATTTAAAATTCCTGCCCCACGGGTCAAACCAGCACGGCTTTAACCGGATGATGCTCCTCCACGCCGGTGAGGCGCTGCTCCAGTCCCTGGAATTTGAAGGTGAACTTCCGGTGATCGATGCCCATCAGCTGGAGGATGGTGGCGTTGAGGTCGTTGATGTGAACCGGGTCCTTCGTGATGTTGTAGCTGAAGTCGTCCGTCTCACCGTGCTCGATGCCGCCTTTCACGCCGCCACCAGCCATCCACATGGTGAAACAGCGCGGATGATGATCGCGTCCGTAGTTGTCCTTCGTCAGTGTGCCCTGCGAATACACGGTGCGTCCAAACTCACCGCCCCAGACGACGAGTGTGTCCTGGAGCAGGCCGCGTTGCTTTAAATCCATGATCAGAGCGGCGCAGGCACGCTCGCTGTCCTCCACTTGGCCGCGGAGGAGCTTGGGCAGATTGTTATGCTGGTCCCAGCCGCGGTGAAGGATCTGCACCACCCGCGTGCCGCGCTCAATGAGCCGACGGGCCATGATGACGCTGTGGGTGAAGCTGCCGCTGCGCTGCACATCCGGGCCGTACATTTCCAGCGTGGCTTTGCTCTCCTTGCTCAGATCGGTCAGCTCCGGCACGCTCGTCTGCATGCGGAAGGCCATCTCGTATTGGGCGATGCGCGTCTGGATTTCAGGATCGCCAATGCGGGCGTGGTTGATGGAATTGAGCCTATTCACGGCATCGAGCATCGCCCGGCGATCGCTCGGATCGACACCGGGAGGGTTCTTCACATACAAAACGGGGTCGCCCTGGCCTCGGAGGGCCACGCCGGTGTATTTCGTGGGCAGGAATCCGCTGCTCCACATGCGGGTGAAGAGCGCCTGCGCCTGGCTGGCGGCGGGGAAGGTGGGCGTGAAGACCACAAAGGCCGGCAGATCATTGCTCTCACTGCCCAGTCCGTAGGCCAGCCATGAGCCGATGCTGGCTTTTCCAGGCACTTCGCTGCCGGTCATCACAAAGGTGCAGGCCGGATCGTGATTGATGGCGGTGGTGTGGATGCTTTTGATCACGGCGATCTCATCCACGATCTTCGCCGTGTGCGGCAGCAGTTCGCTCACCCAGCGGCCGCACTGGCCGTGCTGCGCGAATTTAAACATACTCGGAGCCACCGGCAGCCGTGCCTGACCGCTCGTCATCGTGGTGATTCGCTGGCCATTGCGAATGCTCTCCGGCAGATCCTTGTCGAAAAACTTCGCCAGCCCCGGCTTGTGATCCCACAGATCGAGCTGCGAGGGTGCCCCGTTCATGTGCAGATAGATGAGGTGCTTCGCCTTCGGCGCAAAGTGCGGCAGACCCGGCGAGGAAGTGTGCGCTTGGCCCGTGGCGGCCATCAGATCGCGACCCAGCATGGAGGCGAGGGCGATCTTGCCCGCTCGCAGTCCGGTGTTTCCGAAGAACTGGCGGCGTGTCTGGTGCTGGTGAAATTCGAGGAGCGGATTCATGGCGATGAGCTAAGCCTAAACGGCCCACGACGCCTATTTCTGCCACTCCCAGCATGGACTTTTCCATCTTGAAAGTCGCCGCTGAAGGCCAATTCATGCCAGCGATGCGTCTGGCCCTTCTTCCGCTGATCCTATCTCTGTCCTCCTGTTCTGTCTTCGTCCGCAAGTCGTCGGCTCCCGCCACCCACACAGGCAAGTTTCGTATCGACGAGGCCGTGCTGGCAGCATTGAAACCCGAGCAGGCCAAAATCGTGATCGACCTATCCAAGCAGGAGATGAGCCTGCGCGATGCCGCCGGCGGCACCCCAGCCGTCTGGACGCAGGTCTCCAGCGGTCGCAGCAGTTCGCCCACACCCACGGGCGAGTTCAAGGTCCTCGAAATGCTCCCCACGAAATTCAGCAACCGCTACGGCAAGTGGGTGAAGGAGGATACCCGTGAGGTCATCGTCTGGCGCATTTGGGAGCACCAAGGCCCGCAACCTCCCGGAACCGTGTATCAAGGCTACGAGATGCCTCACTGGCTGCGCATCACCTGGCCCGGCGTGGGCATCCATCAAGGCTCATTCCGCCCCGGCGAGCTCTCTAGCAAAGGATGCATCCGCGTTCCCGCCGAGCCACAAAAGGCCATCTGGGCGCATGTGCAGCTCGGCACTCAGGTCACCATTTCGGGCCACCCCGCCGGTTTCCCGGACGCCCCATGACCTTTCTCGGCAAAAAAAGCCCGGGACGGATCACTCAATCCGTCCCGGGGCATTTTCAGAGTTACCAACAGCCAGAAGGTCCACTCTTGGGAAAAGTTGCGATAGGAACCGTTAGGCTCTCAATCTCCTGCCAGTATGCCACGACCTAACCCAAGCGGGTCAGGCGTCCGTAAGTCGATTGTAAGGCGTTTGTGAGGAGGGTTTACTTCGACCTAGCAATTCCCGATTTCACGTTGCTGATGGCTTTCGTGATCTTCTCCTGCATGGCCTTCGAGTCGCCTGTCCGGGCAAGCGCAATCGCCTCGTCCACATACTCGATGGCATCCTTCCGCTGGCCTTCTTTGTTCGCCTTCGCCTTGACCAATTCTCGCCGAGCTGCCTGCAAGCTCGTCAGCGGCTCCTTCGCTGTCTGAGCTGATTCCAAATGGCCGATGGCATTACGCATGTGATCATGCTTCGTCGGGTCTTTGGCGGAAAGCGACCACCCGAAGCCCAAAGCGACGATCAAAAGTGCGAACAGATTTTTCATGAGGCAAAGGAACGAAACGGAAGAGGGAATTTTGCCAGTTTCGTGCTTTCAATCATCTCCAGAGTCTGAAAGCAACCGTTCCACATGCCTTGGATAATCCATCGCCTCATGCAGAACTCGACCGATCTCAATGTGGTCTTCCTTGATGCGATAAAGGATCGCATGCCTTCCGGCGTAGCAAATACGGCATTCCTTGTGTAGTTCAGGGCGGAGCCCAGCGTTCCGTCATTGGTGAAATCTTCTCGAAGCTGTCCCACAGCAGCGCCACATAGCGGTTCGCCTGCCCTGCGCCCCATTGATGGGCCGTGTAGCCATTGATTTCCTGCAAGTCACCCAGCGCAGAGGATGAAAACCGGAAGGTCATGCAGCTTGCCGACGAGAGCGAATGTGAGTCATAAAGCTGTCACGCTCCATTTCGACATAGTCACCTCGGTCTAGCTCATCAAATCCACGTTTTGCTTCATCTTTGAGCCAGCTCAAAGCCGTTTCGCGGGCCTCCATATGTCGCAGCGCATCACGCACCACCTCGGCGGCATCATCACAAAGTCCGGTGGCCATTTTTTGACCACGAGAGCATCAAGTGCGGGCGGCAGGGTGATTGTCATGCATGAGGAAGTGCCACGAAGCTTTTCCCGCGCAACTGCTCACATACCCCGCACCATCTCCAGCGCCTCTTCGAGCTGCTTATGACCGGTCGCCGCCTTGAGACGCGGAAACTTGCCTTGGAGCATCACGAGTTTTCCGTTGCGGCTGAGGATGAGTTTGCGCTCCTTGATCTCGACATCGCTGATGCCGGCGTGGGCGGCGGAGAGGCGAATGGAGGCGCAGGTGAGGAGGTTGGTGACGGCGTGGGGGAGTTTTTCGCCGAATTGATCGCGCCATTGGCCTTCCAGCTCGTCGAGCTCTTTGCGCGTCATGACCTCGCCGAGCTGGCGGTAGGCGGTGATGCGCAGTTTCGCATCTTCGATGAAGGTGGCGGGCAAAAACGCGGGCGTGGCACCTTTCGCGGCCTGAAGCATCAGCGCCTCGCTCATGACGAGGAAGTCGGCACGCAAACCGACCTCGACGGGACGCGCGACGCGGCGGCCCTGCATCCTCGCGACGCTTTGTTTGAGCATCTGGCAGTACAAATCGAAGCCGATGGCGGCGATGTGGCCGCTCTGCTCGGTGCCGAGGAGATTGCCCGCGCCGCGGATTTCGAGGTCACGCAGGGCGATTTTGAAGCCGCTACCGAGGCCTGCATATTGCTTGATGGCGTTCACGCGTTTGCGGGCATCGCCCGCAGTGACGGCATCGCGAGGGAGAAGGAGATACGCGTGAGCTTGAACGCCGCCACGGCCCACGCGACCGCGAAGCTGATACAAATCGGCCAAACCGAAGCGGTCCGCGCGGTCGATGATGATGGTGTTCGCGTTCGGAATATCGACGCCACTTTCGATGATCGTCGTGCACACGAGTACGTCCGCCTCGCCATCGACGAAGGTGTGCATGATGTCCTCCAGCAGCTCGCTGTCCATCTGGCCGTGGCCGACGAGCACGCGGGCCTTCGGGCAAAGCTCGCGGATGCGCTGGGCGACTTTTTCGATGGTGGCGACGCGGTTGTGCAGGAAGAAAACCTGCCCGCCGCGCTCGATTTCGGCGTCAATGGCCTGTTTGATGATGCGTTCGTCATACGGGCAGATCTGCGTCATCACGGCCTGCTTGTTCGGCGGCGGCGTCTCGATGGTGCTCATGTCACGCATGCCCATCAGAGCCAGGTAAAGCGTGCGCGGAATGGGGGTGGCACTGAGCGTGAGCACATCGACAAGCCGGAAGAGGTCTTTGAACTTCTCTTTGTGCTTCACGCCGAAGCGCTGCTCCTCGTCGATCACCGCGAGGCCGAGGTTTTTGAAGCGCACATCCTTCGAAATCACGCGATGCGTGCCCACAACGATATCGACCGTGCCTTCGCTGATGCCTTTCAATATCTCTCGCTCGCGGTTGGAAGGTGTGAGGCGGCAGAGCATCTCCACCGTCACGGGGAACTCGCTCATGCGCTGGCGGATGTTTTCGTGATGTTGGCGGGCCAAAACGGTCGTCGGTACCAAAATGGCGACCTGACGGCCTCCCATCACGGCTTTGAAGGCAGCACGAATCGCCACCTCGGTCTTCCCAAAGCCCACATCGGCGCACAGGAGGCGATCCATCGGCTTTTCGGCCTCCATGTCGCGTTTGATCTCCTCTGCGCTGCGGAGCTGGTCGGGCGTTTCGCGATACAAAAAAGACTCTTCGAACTCCACCTGCCATTTCGTGTCCGGCTGATGCGAAAAGGCCTTCA
>JBEIGR010000181.1:0-9006 GCA_040381795.1 Verrucomicrobiaceae bacterium
GCTAGCCTCCGGTGCTAACCATTTCATGGAGCGGCCCGCCGCCGAAAATGATCCCTCGCACAAGCAGCTCATCCCGTATGCCGTGTTTCATCACGCGGGCCGCTACCTCACCTACACACGCGGCGGTAGTTCCGGTGAGAAGCGTCTCGTCGCGAAGCGCTCCATCGGCATCGGCGGCCACATCAATCCGATCGACGCCGCTCAGGACAGCCTCGGTGAGACGCTGTACTACAATGGCGTCGAAAGAGAGATCGCTGAAGAACTCGTGCTCGGTGGCACCCACACCCAGCATGTGATCGGCCTCATCAATGATGACTCGACGGAGGTGGGCAGCGTTCACCTCGGCGTGGTGCATCTCTTTGAACTCTCCAATGACGACGTGAAATCGAACGAGGACGCCATTCAGGATCTGCGCTTTGAAACGCTTGAGGATCTCCACGAAAGCCGCGACCGGCTGGAAACTTGGTCCCAAATTTGCATTGATCATCTTTGGCAGGCCCGGCAGAAGGCCTGACGCTCGCCCCGGCAAGAAAACCTTGTCGCCCCCGCGTAAACCTGTTTTGCTTCGATCACCTCATGGAAGAATCCACCCTCAGCGCACCTTTAGCCGCCTCCCCCGTCATTCCTTCCGAACCTGCCCCGGGAAGCAGCGCCGCCGAGGATCGTGACCTCGTGGCTCGTGCTCAAAATGGCGATACCCGCGCCTTTGACGACCTCATCCGTAAATACACCAACAAGCTCTACGGCCTCGTTTATAACATGACCTCAAATCGTGAGGACACGGCGGACCTACTCCAGGAGGTTTTTGCCAAGGCTTATCGCTCGCTGGGCCGCTTCCTGGGAAAATCCTCGTTCTATACCTGGATTTATTCCATCGCCGTCAACATGACGCTGAATCACATCAAGAAGCGCGGGCGTCACATGAAGGTGAGTCTTGACGATGTAGATACAGGGATTGAGAACGATCCAGACTTCATCGCGGTGACCACCGCAAAGACCGGTGTGGGCCGCGAAGTAAACATCCATGAGCTGCAAAAAAGACTGAACGAAGCCATGATGAAGCTGTCTGTGGATCACCGCACGGTGGTGACTTTGTATGACATTCAGGGGCACCAGCATGCCGAAATCAGCAGGATGCTAGGAGTCTCCGAAGGCACCGTTCGCTCCCGCCTGTTTTACGCTCACCGCCAGTTGCAAGCCTACCTCGAAGACTTTGTAAAATAGCCTTTCTCCCGCGATAACCAACGATACCCACGCCATGAACGACGAAGAGTTCGAAGACATTCGCAAGCTGATGCGCCTCAAGCGCCATGAAACACCCGGTGAGGGCTTCACAGATAGCTTCATCAAAGAGTTTCACCGTCGCCAGCGTAACATCGCGCAGCAGCAGTCCGGCTTGGACCGCTTCCTCCAGATGCTCGGTGATAAATTCGAAGCCTTCCTCAATCCCAAATGGGGCTTGGCTGCCGCCGCAGCCGTGATCGCTTTCGTGGCCCTCATGCTCAATGGCTTCAACGAAGCTGCCCCTCAGCCCGCCCAGGCTGTTACCAAGGTCGAAGACGCCAAAAAGAAGGCGGAAGATAAGAACGAGCTTCAAAATAAGCCCAATGGGGTCGCGATTCCGATCTCTGAACTGAAAGATTCAAAATAGGACGACGGCAATTAACCGCTACGCCTGCTACAGGCTGGAAACTTCTCTTTGCCATCGGCTTGAACGGTGTCTAAAATCGCCGCCGTTCATGGGAATGCCTTCAACCAGCCTCCAGATCATCCGAATTATCAGCGGACTCCTCAGCGCGTAACGCAGCCGGGCGAGTCCGTTTCGTTTTGATCTGGTGACCTTCCCGCACGATGGCCGGATGATGCACCAGGGGCGTTGCACTATCCCTTTTGCCAGGCCATCGGCACCACCTCTTTTCTTTGATTCAAATGACACCAGTTACCATCTACGACACCACCCTCCGTGACGGCACCCAGGGCACCGGCATCTCCTTCAGCACCCTCGATAAAATCCGCGTGGCCGAAAAGCTCGATGAATTCGGCGTTCACTATATCGAGGGCGGCTGGCCCGGCTCGAATCCCAAGGATGCCGCTTTCTTTGAAGAAGCCGCGAAGCGAACCTGGAAGACTGCTCTGATCACTGCCTTTGGCATGACCCGCCGTGGCAAAATGAAGGTCGAGGACGATCCGCAGGTGAAAATGCTGCTCGATGCCAAAACACCCGCCGTGACCATCGTCGGCAAAACATGGCCGCTGCATGTCACGGAGGTCTTCCAGGTCACTTTGGAGGAAAACCTCGCGATGATCGCTGACACGGTCGCCTACCTCAAAAAGCATGGTCGCGAGGTGCTCTATGATGCCGAGCACTTCTTCGATAGCTTCCGCGAAGATCCCGAATACTCGCTCAAGACCATCAAAGCCGCTTCCGATGCCGGCGCGGATCTTGTGGTGCTTTGCGAAACGAACGGCGGCGCCTTGCCGGAGTTCGTCGAAGAGGTCACGAAGAAGGCCATCGCTCATCTCGGCAAGGCCGTGGGCACTCACACCCATAACGACGGCGGTGTCGGCGTGGCCAATGCACTCGCCGCTGTGCGTGCCGGAGCCTGCCAGGTGCAAGGCACCATCAACGGCTACGGTGAACGCGTCGGGAACTGCAACCTCGTCACCATCATGCCGAATCTCCAGATCAAGATGGGCATCCCGCTCGGCATTGATCTGACGCACCTCCGCGAGCTCGCTCACTTCGTCGATGAACTGGCGAATGTGCCGCATGACATTCGTGCGCCTTACGTCGGCCTCGCCGCCTTCACGCACAAAGGCGGCCTGCACGTTCACGCGGTGCAAAAGCTCGCTCGCACCTACGAGCACGTCGATCCCACCCTCGTCGGCAATGAGCGAATCATCACCATCTCAGACATGTCCGGTCAGTCGAACGTCCTCGTGAAGGCGGAAGGCATGGGCTTCAAATTTGCCAAGGGAGATCCCAAGGTGCAGAGCATCCTCGCCGAGGTGAAACGCCTCGAAAGCGAAGGCTGCGAATTCGAAGCCGCCGAGGCCTCCTTCGAGATGCTCATTCGTAAGCAACTCGGCCAATACACGCCCGCATTTACACTCCACGAGTACCACAGCACGCATCGTTTCCGTGGTGGCGAGCACGGCTTTGAAAGCTGCGAGGCCACCATCAAAATCGACGTCAACGGCCAGCTCGTTTACACCGTGGATGAAGGTGACGGCCCGGTGAACGCCCTCGACAACGCCCTTCGCAAAGCCCTCATCCCAGCGTATCCCGCCATCCAGCGGATGCGCCTCGCTGATTACAAGGTGCGTATCATCGATAGCAGCAGCGGCACCGCCGCCAAGACCCGCGTCCTTATCACCAGCACCGATGGCAATGCCACCTGGAGCACCGTCGGCGTGAGCTACAACATCATCGACGCGAGCTGGAAAGCGCTCGTGGATGGCATCGAGTATTTCCTGAGCAAGCAGGTCGAGTCTTTCTCGTGAGTCCCAGGACGTCGGGCAGGTTGGAGTTAGGAAAGCTGCGACCGCATTCTTTCGTTCTGTCACTCGACAAACCAAAGCAATGCCAACCGCAACATCCATCAACCATGTCAAAAGTGGCACCATCGCTGATGTGCTTCGTTATCTTGCCCCCAGAACGCCCCGTGGTGGTTTGATACGACTGATTGACTGGGCACCGGATGTGTTTGCCGTCACCGCCTATCTGCTGCACAAAACGGGAGCCTATCATCATGCTCTCAATTATGGGAGCTGGGCGAAGCTGAAGAAAGCGCATGGGCAGAAGAGGCTCACTCACGAGCAGATGCAGCATCTTGGTCATGAATGGCGGAAAAGAATGGATGGCGGACAACGGCCGCCTTCGCCAGTGAGTGCTTTGTGGCGTCGGATTATGAAGCATCGGGCCTTGTCACTCGACAAGGTATACGATCATCTGGCGCTCGTCGCCTTGCTACTCGATCTTACTGGCTGCGCGGACGCTGCCTGCGAAGGTCTCGGTCTGCCAGCCTCTCCGCCCAGTGGCAAGAGTCATTTGATCGCATCAGACCTGCTGGTCAGCAGTCACTTGGGCACGGGCGCATCCACGCTGTGCCAGCACATCACACCGTCCACGCTTTGTGTGCTGCCCAAGCTGCACACACCGCAGATTGGGATGACGATCCGCTCCCTCACTCACCATTTGGCGATGTGGCCGCGTGATGAGCTGTGCCCAGTCTGGCCCGCCGAGCTTCTCAATGGCTCCACAACCAGAGAGGAGGGGGGATTGAACGTGCTGCTGGTGCCCTATCCCTACACGCTTGAGACCGCACAGTTCAAAGATCCGGGCATCAACATGTGCGGTATGCACAAGATGGCGGATGGCTTCCGGTTTGTGCGTTTTGAGCCGGAGTCCGCCCGAAACTGGCTGAAGAACGAGTTTCCTCGACTACTTCGGAAGGCCCAGATCGCCGCTCCAGGTGGACGTATTGACGCAGTCGTTTTCCCCGAGTTGAGCCTCAAAAATAGCCAGGAAGTGGTCCTTGCCGCAGAGATCTTGCTGGAGATTTCTCCGCATGCTTTTTTGGTCGCCGGAGCCACGAACGGCAGACAGAACACTGCGCAGCTCGTTATTCCATTTCCAATCGAAACCCCGGATGAAAAGGAGCAGTTTGTCCTGCTTTACGAGCAGGCGAAACATCACCGTTGGCAGCTCGACAAATGGCAGATTGAGCAATACGGCCTACAGGGCCAACTGCCGCCTGGCAATCGCTACTGGGAGGATACCGCTTTCAGCCAGCGCAGCATCTACTGTTTCCCGCTCAAGCGGTCGCTCACACTGTCCGTGCTCATTTGCGAGGATTTGGCACGTCAGGAACCTGCCGCCCGGCTGATCCGGGCAATCGGCCCCAATCTGGTGATCGCGCTGCTCATGGATGGCGAGCAGGATTCCCGCCGCTGGTCCGGGCGCTACGCTGGCGTGCTCGGAGAGGATCCAGGATCCTCCGTCCTCACCCTCACCAGTCGCGGCATGATCGATCTCCAGCGTAAGGCCGCCGGCAAGAAGGCAGCCTCTCAAATGTGCATCGGTCTCTGGCGCGACAGCATGGGCGGCAGCGCACGTGAACTGCGCATGGAAAAGAAATCCTCCGCCCTGCTCCTTTGTCTGAGCACCGATAAAAGACTGGAATATTCGGTGGATGGGAGATCCTTCAACACCCCCGTCTTGCGGCTCACTGACCACTTGCCAGACGGTAAGGATGCTATAAAGCAGATTCGGCTTTGATACGGCCTTGCCAAGGCCCGGTGCCGCCGTTAATGTCAAACACAATATCTTGTATTATGCCAATGCTGAAAGTCATGAATGTCACGGATGCGATGATCCTCGGACTCGCCAGTAAAAACCCCGGTGCCGCCAAACGGCATTTAAAGCGCCTAAGCAAACCTGAGTACAGGTCGGCAGCCAGCTTTTTCGTCAATGGGGAGGGCGATATCGCGGCCTACCAAAAGAGCAAGCAGTTGGTGGACAGCATGATTGTGTTTAGCGGTAAAAAAGTCGCCAAGCCGCGTCGTAGCACCGGTAAGATCAAGCTGCGTGAACTGGCTGAATAGCAGGTTGGCTGAGTCCTGGTGGTTTTCAGAAAAAACGCCGCAGAGGAAACTCTGCGGCGTTTTGGCATTAAAACCAGTGGCGGGCGGATCACCAGCCGTGCGAGTCACGCACTTTGATCATCGTGTCGAGGATGGTGTTCCAGGTGCCGGGGGTTTCGAGCACGGCGTTCGGGAACATGCAGCCATCCCAGCAGATGTGCTGGATGCCGCGGGCCTGGGCGTCTTTGAGCCAGTAGCCGGAGGCCTTCACGATGTCGAGCTTGCCATTGGGATCGTCGGCGCGGCAGTGCTTGCCGGTCTTATCATGGCTGCCGGCGCCGTGGACGGTGCCGTCGTTCTGCGCCACGTGGAAGTCGATGGTCCAAGGACGGAGGGCATCGGTCATCTTCTCGTAAGCGGCCCAGAATTCGGCGTCGGAGTAGCCTTCTTTGACGAGGGCATGCTCAGGGGCGTTGTAGCCTAGGGTGTAGAGGTAAGTGTGGGCAAGGTCGGCCTGGAAGCCGAGGGCGTCCGGCTGGCCCACGCCTTCGAGCACGTCGAGCATGTCCTTCCAGGAGTGCATGCCGGCCCAGCAGATCTCGCCTTCGGCGGCGAGGCGTTCGCCGTTGTCCTTGGCGATGGCGGCGGCCTTCTTGAAGGTGTCCACGATGCGGGCGGTGTTGGCCTTCGGGTTTTCCTTCCACTTAGCGATGCCGAACTCAGCGGAGTCGATGCGGATGCAGCCGTATTTGCGGATGCCGGTGCTGTTGAAGACCTTCGCGATGCGGCAGGCCATCTTCACGGCGTCGAGGAACTTCGCCTGTTGGGTGTCATCGCCCATGGCGCTGTCACCTACGGTGCCGGGCCACACGGGGGCCACGAGCGAGCCGACGGAGAAACCGCGGTTGGCGATCTGATCGGCGATCTTTTTGATCTCGTCGTCGCTGGCGTTCGGATCGGTGTGCGGGAGGAAGAGGAAGTAGTCGATGCCTTCAAACTTCTGGCCGTTCACGTTTGCGGCGGCGGTGAGGTCGAGCATGCGCTCGAGGCTGATGGCGGGTTCCTGGCCTTCGCCGTCGCCTTTGCCGACGAGACCTGGCCACATTGCGTTGTGAAGTTTGGGTGCGTTTTTGCTCATGAGTAGTAGGTGGGTTGAGAAATGAGGCCGCGAGGCTAGCGGCTGCTTCTCGGAACGCACCAAAAAAGTGCGTCATTTCAGCCACGAAACCGTCTCGCCGTGTGAAATGCCTTTCCATCGTCATTTCATGCCCGGTTCATCAAGGTTTCACGGCCGCCCGGCAGCATGGGAGCGATGAATATCATCCTCCTCTCCGTGCTGGGAGCTGTGCTGGCATCCACCGCCGCCTCGGCTCAAACCAAACTCGACGACAGCGAAGTTCGCATCAGCTACGCCGAGCTGAAACGCCTCCTGGCCGCCACCCAGCCCATTGCGGAGGTGAAGGTCAAATCGCCGCCGCCCGTGCCTGCCGCGCTGCTTTCCGCCGTGTATCGGCTGGATGCGAAAACGGGCGAAATCATTGCCGAGATGCAGGCGCAAAGCTTCGCGGAAGGTTGGCAAGCCATTCCGCTGGCTGGAGCTTCCACCGGAGCCGTCAGCATTGATCCCGCCGATGCCCGCGTGGTGGTGCAAAACGACCAGCTTTGCCTCCTCACCGATCAAGCCGACCTCACCAGCCTCAAACTGACCTTTCCCGCTGTTTGGCCGCAAACGCTTCATCTGGCCCCGAGTGCCGTCGCGGCCCTCGAAGTGGTTTCGCTGCCGGAAAATCATGTTTTACGCCTTTCGAGCGGCCTCATCATTCGGCAAAACGGCCGCCATGCGCTACCTGCGGGCGGTGGTGAGGTCACGCTGACCTTGGAGGATGCGAAGAAGGAACCCACGCCGCTGGCCGATGAAGCCATCCTCACCTCCGCCACCTATGCCACGCAGGTCGTACGTGATGGCTCGGTGCTCACCGAGGGCACGCTGCTTGTGCGTCACGATCCACCGCTACGCATCCTTGTGACGTTGCCGGAGTCAGCCATGCTTCTTCAATGCCGCGTGAATGACGAACTCATCCGCCCCG
Source organism: Verrucomicrobiaceae bacterium (assembly GCA_040381795.1). Lineage (GTDB taxonomy): Bacteria > Verrucomicrobiota > Verrucomicrobiia > Verrucomicrobiales > Verrucomicrobiaceae > Prosthecobacter. The sequence goes on from JBEIGR010000181.1 coordinate 7,674, forward strand.
CCTTGCAAAACGTCACGCAGCTTGATATCCCGCTCAATGATCCCGCCACTGACGGCGCTGAATCGAAGATCGAACTCTCCTTCACCAGCACGCTGCCCGCGCTGCAACCCACCGAAGGCGAGATCAACCTCGCCCTGCCGCAGACACCGCTCTTTGCGAAGCAGATCGACTGGCAGGTGCAGCTCCCCGTCGGCTTCGACACCATCGCCATTGGTAACATCGAGACACTCCCACACGCCGCCGACACCAAACCCGGCCTCCACCTCCGCAAATCCCTCTGCCGCGATCAACAACCCCAGGCCCGCGTCAGCTACCGCAAACGCACGAACTAATCACCACCACTCCACACCTCCATCACTCCATGAAAACCAGTCATCTCATCACCATCGCCATCATCTTCGTCTTCACCTCCTTCGCCTGGTGGTTCCTCGGCGGCACGATCACCATGCGCACCGCACACATTCGCGATACCACGACCTTCGGCGTGCATGACCGCTGGGGCCCCAACCTTGTGCAAAAGCATCCCACCGCCAGTTACAAAGCCAGCGATGGCGATCGCGTCCTGCTCCAGCCGGCGACGAGCGATGTGAAAGTGTCGCTCAACTACCAGCCGGTGAAAATGGGCCTCTTCTGGCAGCGGACCTACGGCACGATCTTTGAAGGCGGTTATACCTTCAAGAACGACACCACCATCACGCAGACGCTGCACATTGATCTCGAACTACCGACCACCAAAAGCATGCTCGACAAGGTCAGCTTTGTGATCGGCGAGGGCGACAAGGCTCACAAATCGCTCGTCACGCCCGAGCAGGGCATCATGACCGAGAGTGTGGAGCTAGCCCCAGGCCAGTCCGTGCCCGTGAAGATCAGCTACGAATGCCGCGGCACCGATGCCTGGTGTTATGCCTTCGCCGATGCCAGCCGCATCCGTGACTTCCAGCTCACCCTGACTACCGATTTCACCGACGTGAACTTCCCTGTTAGCTCGCCGACCGATCGCGATCTCGCAGGGAAGGGGATGAAGTTCATCTGGAAGTATGACGACGCCATCTCCGCCCCCGGCATCGCCATCGACATGCCTCGTGAGTTGAATGCTGGCCCCGTCGCCGCGCAGATCGCGTTTTGGTCGCCACTCTCGCTGCTGCTGTTCTTTGGCGTGCTCGTCATCACCGTCATCGTGCGTGGCATCCGTCTGCATCCGGTGAACTACGTTTTCCTCGCCGGCGGCTTCTTCGCCTTCCCGCTGCTCTTCAGCTACATGCTCGATGTGTTCCCGGTGTATGCCAGCTTTGCCATCGCCGCCGTCGTGTCGCTCGCACTGGTCTGCGGCTAC
>JBEIGR010000182.1:0-9005 GCA_040381795.1 Verrucomicrobiaceae bacterium
CGGAAGGAGGGCGCTTCGGCGGAAACGAAGGAAACCGCTGATAGCAGAATGAAAAGAATGACGGGGAAGCTTCGCATGGTTCGGACGCGGTGGAGTGAGTCGCGGAGAGTTTTGAACCGCTGATATGACGCTAATTTGACGCTGATAAATACAGATGGATTGAGGCTTGGTTTATTAGCGTCATGTCAGCGTCCCATTAGCGGTTAGGAAGGTTTGCTTGGATTGACAGTGCCGCGTTAGAGGTGCTTGTTTCGTTTATATTGAGTGCTGAAGACTACGAACCGGAAGAAGAACTGAATCCGCTGGCGGAGGAGGGTTTTGAGTTAATGGGCGCGGCGTTTGAGGTGCATCGCGTCGTGCGAGGTGGGCTGTTGGAAGAGGTTTATCAGCAGAGTCTGGAAGAGGAGTTGCAGCTGCGAGGGATTCCGTTTGTGCCTCAGCAGGAGCTGGCGGTGTTTTACAAAGGGAAGGAACTGCGACTGCGATACATCCCGGACCTCTATGTCCACGGAGAGATCGTCGTGGAATTGAAGTCGGTGCGGGCGCTTGCGCCGGAGCATGTGGCCCAGCTTTTGAACTACATGCGGCTGTCTCGGAAAGCGGTGGGTTATCTGATCAACTTTGGTCCGCTCGGGAAGGTAGAGTGGAAGCGGTTTGTGCTTCGCGAGTTTGTGCAGCCTTGGATACTTCAAAAACGCGCAGATCGTCGATGAGGCGGATTTTTTGAACCGCTGATAAGACGCTAACAAGACGCTAATAAAGGCAGTCTGAATGGAATGCCTTTCTGTATTTATTAGCGTCATATCAGCGTCAAATTAGCGGTTAAGAAACACCTCACGCAAACAGCTCCTTGATCGCCTGGGTGCCGAAATCGACGACGGGATACGGTCTGCCCTGCGGGCCGGGGAGTTCGGTGTGGAGATCGACGCCGAGGGCTTGGTAGATGGTGGCGACAATTTCTTTGGGGGCGACGGGGCGCTCGGTGGGGTAGCCGCCGATGTCGTCGGATTTGCCGATGACTTCGCCACCTTTGACGCCGCCGCCGGCGAAATTGACCGTCCAGCAGTTCGGCCAGTGGTCGCGGCCGCCGGCGGGATTGATCTTCGGTGTGCGGCCGAATTCGGCGAGGCAGGTGACCATGGTGTCGTCGAGCATGCCGCGCTGGAAAAGGTCCTCGATGAGGGCGCTGTAGCCCTGGTCATACATCGGCGCGACGATGTCGCGCATGCCTTCGATGCTGGTGAAGGGTTTGGAGCCGTGGATGTCCCAGGTGATCTCGCCGAAGACGGTGATGAAGGTGTTCACGGTGACAAAACGCACGCCACGCTCGACCAGACGACGCGCAAGCAGGCAGCTCTGGCCGAAGCGGTTCATGCCGTAGCGCTCGCGCACTTTGAGCGGCTCCTTCGTCAGATCGAAGGCCTCGCGGGCCTCGGTGGAGGTCATGATGCGGTAGGCGGACTCGAAATTGCTGTCCATGAGCTTCGCCTGCTCGCTGTATTCGAAATTGCGCACGCTGCTGTCCACCAGCTCGCGGAGTTGCTTGCGGCGTTCGAGACGCACCTCGCTGATTTCTTTCGGCGGCAGCAAATCGGGCACTTTGAAGTCTTTCTCCGACGGATTCGCGTTCAGGACGAAAGGATCATACGCCTTGCCGAGGAAGCCGGCGTCCTGGCCGTGTGGCATATTGCCACCGGTGGGGCCCATCGACTCCGGCAGGATGATGTGCGCGGGCAGATCGCTGCGGCGACCTTGGAGGAATTCGAGTGCGCTGCCGACGTGCGGCGTGTTCACACCTCCGGTGAAAAGTCGGCCCGTCTGCATCATCTGATGCCCCGTGTCATGCACCGCGGCGGCGGTGTGGTAGCAGGAGCGCACGAGGCTGAATTTGTCCGCGATCTTTGCATGCAGCGGCAGGATCTCGGAGATCTCGAAGGCATTGCTCTTCGTGCGGATCGGTTTGAAGGGGCCGCGAATCTCGCTCGGCGCATCCGGTTTCATGTCCCAGAGGTCCTGCTGGCTCGGTGCACCGAGGTTGAAGATCATGATGCAGGCCTTGTTGCTCTTTTTCGGGTCCACCTTGCCCTCGGCCTTCAGTTTGGCGAAGCCAGGCATCGTGAGGCCAATGGCGCTCAAAGCACCCGCGGTGATGAAATCGCGGCGTGAAACGCCATCGCAGGTGGTGACGGCGGCTTTGTCGGTGAAGGTGAACATGGGGGCGCGTTGGGGGTAGTTTCGGCATGATGATACGCTTCCCGGACCGAAAACTGAATGGATGATGCCACTTTGCCGATGGGGCTTTCCGGCCCTTGCCAGAAATGGGAAGACTCTTCAGGATCGACCCAATGAAGCACGCAACATTGTTCATCGCACTGGGAGGGATCGTTTGTGCGCTGCCGTGGCCCCTCGACCTAAAGTGGCCTTGGTGGCTGCTTTGGCCTGGGTTGAATATGATATTCCTCGGCATCGCGTACTTGCGAGGCGATCCGCTTGTGTTTGGAAAACAGACCGACGGCAGGCTCTCGAAGCGCAAGGTCCTCTTTTTCCTTCCATGGCTGCTTTTGACGCGGTTCGTCTGGCACCTTAGCCTGCTGCTACTACCAGAGTCCCCAACTCACCTCATCACATCCAAACTCTCTGTGGGGCGACGCTTGCTGTCACATGAGTTGCCAAACGAGATCGAACTGGTTGTCGATCTGACGAGTGAGTTTGAGGAGCCCGCCGGTATCTGCGAGCGAGTGGCTTACTTGGCGTTACCCATTTTGGATGCCTCTGCGCCAGAGCCTCGGGAACTGCTGGCTTCCATGGAGGCCATCGATCTGAGTAAGCATGTCTTAGTCCACTGTGCGCAAGGCCATGGCCGCACGGGTCTGGTTGCTGCTGTCATTCTCATGATGCGGGGTCAGGCCCTGAATGCCGATGAGGCGCTCGCCACGCTTCGGGGTATTCGTCCCGGTATTGGACTATCACACGTTCAAATGGAATGCCTTCAGGCATGCGAAATGATTCTGCAAAGAAAGGGGTGTTATTCTGCGTCAGGTTCGTGCTAACTTCCGCCATGATGAAAACCCTGTTCACTGCCCTCATCCTACTCCTCCCAGTCACCCTGTGTGCCCAATCCGCTCCCGGTCAGAATCCCACGGGGCAGGGTGGTCAGCAGCAAAAGCAGGGCGATGAGCCGACCAAGGACGGGCTTTGGGACGGTCGCCTGAAAGGTGGAAACTATGTGGTGCGCTGCAATTCGATCATCGCGCTCTCCAAGCATGAGTATGTGGCTGATGGTGTGGCCCGTGTGGTGGAGGTGAATCTGACGCTGAGTTCGTCGCAGATCGTGCGCTTCTATTTCCTTGAGCCGGTGAAGCCCGAGACGGGCAGCACCGCCGCGCAGGCAGGCATGAATGCCCTCGACCGGGCCAAAAACATGGTTGAGCAGGCGACGTCACGCATTTCTCCGACACTCACCGAGCCCAAGGTGGTGAAAACCTATCCGGCCTCCACGCATGCGCACACGGTGGAGTTTGTGCTGAAGGAGGAGGCGCGGCTGAATTCGCTGTTTCAGAGCCTGGAGCGTGGTTTCCGCACCGGCCAGGGGCGCATCTGGCGTGAGTGAGTCGGCTCATTTGGCACCCCAAACGCCGATTTTCGCCTCGCGGGCCTGCTTGCTGAGTTGATGGAGGTAGAGGCCGTAATCGTCCGCGCCTTTGACACTGATGCCGGCGAGTCTTCCATAGCCTTTCTGCATGAGCAGATCCGCGAGATAGACGTTGCCTTTCTCGGTCTCGACCAGGATGAGCGCATAATAGCGGCTGCGATCCGGCACGGGCTCCCAGCGGGTGAGCAGGGTCAAGGGTTTGGTCTTCAGCAGGCCGGTCACATAGGCCGCGGCTTCTGCTCCCATCTTCAGGACGTTGTCCTGGTTGATCTGAAAGTAGCGCGACTGGTCCTGCACGAGCTGCGGATGCGTGAGCGAGGCATCCGGGGCATCGACGAAGTACAGCGTGAAGACGATCTCGTCGTGTCGGTCGTCGAGTTTGATGCGCAGCGTGTCCGCCTCGTTGTTTTTGCTCTCTACGAGCTTCGCCTTCGGGAAGACCTCAAACTCCGCCTTCGGCGGCGGCAGGCCGTTTTCCGATGGAGAGGTCGCGGGCGCGGCCGCCTTGCCAATCGGAATGGCCGCCACCGGCACCGGGCGGCTTTCCTTCAGCAGGATGGCCACCAGCGTGATGATCAGCACCAGCACCGCAGTGATGGCGAGATTGAGGAGTGTTTCACGGAAGGGCATCGCAGGACCGAATCACAGACCAAGTTCGGCCACCGCCAGGGTTTCCGTGCTTCCAGGCACCGGCAGGAGATCGCCGGAACGGAAGACGAGCGTTTCTTGATACGCCGCACCCTCGGGGCGGCGGAAGACGTGGATCTCATGATGGATCAAATCCACCAACCAGGACTCGGGAATGCCGCAGGAGGCGTAGAGCGGGATTTTCGCCTCGCGATCAAAAGCGAGGCTGGTGTCCGCCACCTCGATGACGAGCAAAATATCCTCCGGGTAGGGATGGCGGTCCGCATAGAAATCCTCGCGGAACTTTGCCACGACGACATCCGGCTCCGGCTCGGAGTATTCGTGAATGGTGACGGGGTTTTGGATGGTGACGATGGCACTATCGCCAAACAGCCGGACGAGCAGGCGGTTGAGACGATTCACCATCCCGGAGTGAAGGGATCCGATGGACATCTTGGTGACGAGGTAACCGTTGATCAGCTCGATGCGGTCGTCCTCGCGAAGGCCGCCGCTGGCGATCATCTCGTGATAGCGATCACAGGAGATGCGCATGAGCGGCGGGCTGTGCGGCGGCAGGGAGGTGACGAGCATGGGGGAAGTATGCGAGCACGCCGCAGGAGTTGCAAGCCGGGCTTTCTCCCGGCCTGGCTGGCCTCAATCAAGGAACGAGCAGATATACTCGCAGATGCCGCCGGAAACGGCGATGTCGAAACCGCTGTTCGCCGGCACGTCAAAGTGCTGGCCACCGGTGTAGCTCGTTTTGGCATCGCTGCCATCCAGCTTCACCACGCAGTCACCGGCCACGATTTCCATGCGCTCCGCCTTGGCGGTGCCGAAATGGAAATCACCAGGGTAGATCAGGCCGAGGGTCTTCTTGCTACCATCCGGGAAGAGGATGGTGTGGCTGACGACTTTGCCGTCGAAATAGACATTCGCTTTGGCGACGGCGGTGACTCCGGGGAATTCAGCGGGGATGGGCATAGGGACGCGAGGGATAGGCGATGAAAGCCGGAACGGCAAGCGGAGAGGCCCTCCGCCCGGTGATGAGCTGTGAGATCGCAAGCCGCAGCCCCGTATGAAATCGGCCCCATCATGTCCTCCGCCCGTTTTTGCTCCCGCCGTCACTTCCTGCATTCCAATGGCTTCGGCCTCGGCACGCTCGCTTTGGCCTCGCTGCTGGAGAAAGACGGCCTTTTGGGTGCTCCGGTGAAGCCGGAAAGCTTTGGCGAGGTGCGCTACGACCTGCTGCCGAAAAAGCCGCACTTCGAGCCGCAGGCAAAGGCCATGATCTCCCTTTTCATGATGGGCGGTCCTTCGCAGATGGACCTCTTCGACCCGAAGCCGATGCTCACGAAGTATCACGGCCAAAAGTTCCCCGGCGAGGTGAAGTATGACAACCTCGCCCAAGCCTCCTCGAAGTGCTTTGGCTCGCCGTGGAAGTTCAAAAAACACGGCCAATGCGGCATGGAACTCAGTGAACTGCTGCCGAGCCTCAGCCAGGTGGCCGATGAGATCACCCTCGTCCGCTCCATGACCTCCGGCGTGAGCAACCACGCCCAGGGACTCTACGCCATGAATGCCGGCCGCATCACCGCCGGCCGCCCCGCCATCGGCTCCTGGCTCACCTACGGCCTCGGCAGCGAGACCGATGAACTGCCCGCCTACATGGTGCTCTCCCACCCCGGCGGCCTGCCCACCTTCAGCGGCGAGCACTACACGAACGGCTGGCTCCCCGCTCTCTTCCAAGGCACGCTCGTTCGTCCTGCCGAGCCTCGCATTCTCAATCTCGACCCGCTGCCCTCGCTCGCCGGTGGCCCGCAGGCGCGGCAGCTCGCTCTTTTAAAAGCCTTCAACGAAGACCACCTCCACGCTCATCCCGGTGAGCTCGATCTCCAGGCCCGCATCTCCAGCTACGAACTCGCCGCGAAGATGCAGACCGCCGCCAAGGAGGCTCTCGACATCTCGAAGGAGCCCGAGCACGTCAAAAAACTCTACGGCGTGGATCATCCCGAAACGAAAGACTACGCCACACGCTGCATCATTGCCCGCCGCCTCGTCGAACGTGGTGTGCGCTATGTGCAGGTGCTCAATGCCGGGCAAAGCTGGGACCAGCACAGCGCCCTCGTCACCTCCCTGCCCAAGCTCTGTGCCGCCACCGATCAGCCCAGCGCCGCTCTCTTGATCGATTTGAAGCAGCGCGGCCTCCTCGATAGCACCGTCGTCCACTGGGGTGGTGAGATGGGCCGCCTGCCGGTGCTGCAAAACGATGCTGGCTACGAAAAATGGGGCCGCGATCACAACACCTTCGGCTTCAGCATGTGGCTCGCCGGTGGTGGCTTCAAAAAAGGCCACGTCCACGGTGAGACCGATGATTTCGGACACAGGGCCGTCATCGACGAGGTGCGGCACTTCGACTACCATGCCACGCTGCTGAAGCTCTTCGGCCTCGATCACACCCGGCTCACCTACAAACGCAACGGCCTCGCCGCCAGCCTCACCGACAATCAGGGCGCGAAGATCGTGGACCAGCTTCTTGCGTGATCGTTGACGCCTCTCCGCGGCGCTTTATGAAGCCCCATGGCATTCTCTTTCCGTTCCCCTCGCGACACCGTCGGCGGCATCGTCGTCCTCGGTCGCATCCTCGACAAGATCCGCTACTTCGCCCGCGAGGGAAAACTGCCCGAGGGTTACCACCTCGGCTATCTGGCGGGCAGCCGCACCTTTGACGAGCGCGTGTGCAAGTTCCTCGGCGTCGATTTCAATGCGCTGACCCAACGCACCAACGAAGGTGGCACCGACGAAGAGATCTTTGAATGGTGCTGCCAGACCGGCAAACGCCCTTCCCCCGAGCAGATCGAGATTTGGAACGGATTCATGTCCAAACGCGGCTGGAATGACGCCGCCTCCAACGGCCTCCAAAAACAGAAGGAGGAGGCAGGCTTCGGCGATCGCGACGACATTGTCGTCTTCTTCGACCTCATGGATGTCGAGGAAGGCCGGATGCCTTGATCCCCATGTGATTAATGCTCCAGCGCCATGCTTGCCGAACCCAAGCGGCTGTGAAATACTCTGCTCATGCCGCCCGCAGCCGCCATGCCTGCTGACAACCTCGACTTCGCCTGGGATCGTCCCGAGACGGCGGAGTCGTTGCGGCATCGCTTTGCGACGAGTTCCGGCGCGGAATGGCTTCGCACGGCAGCGTGGCTCATGCGTGAAGCCCGCGTGGAGCAGGTCTGGCAGTTTTTGACCCTTCGGCAGGTGGCGGACCATTTTCCGCAGCTCAGCCCGATGCTGGGCAAACGCCGCCCCGTCTGGGAACACCTCCTCCGCGCCGCTCATGAACTGGGAAGACTCTAAAGCCTGCACGCCGCTGAAGCGGGACTTCCTCCGTGCCTGGTTCGCACAGGAACAGCGGTTTTTTCTCACCGGCGGCAGTGCACTCGGCCTGTTTTACCTCGACCACCGCCGGTCCTACGACCTGGACCTTTTCAGCAGCGAGCCGGTGGATGGCAAAGAGGTTCAAAATCTCGTTTTTCGAGTCGCGGGTGAGATTGAAGCCGACTGCGTGGCGGTGCGCACAGCTCCCGATTTCCATCGCTTCAAGCTCACGCGTGGCGAGGAACGCGAGATCATTGATGTGGTGATCGACCGCGCCCCGCAGCTCGACGCCGAAAAAGCCAGCTTCGATGGCATTCGTGTCGATACCCTGCGCGAAATCATGGCCAACAAGCTCACCACACTTCTGAGCCGCACGGAGCTTAAAGATGTCGTTGACCTCTATTTCCTCGAAAAAGCCGGTCATGACCTTCTGGCCGCGATTCCCGATGCCCAGGCCAAAGATGGAGGCTGGGAGCCAGCCGTGGTCGCGATGCTGCTCAGTGGGCTTCAGGTGAATGAATTGCCTGCCTGGATGATCCGGGAGCTTACCCCCAGGGAACTGGAGGCTTTTTTGCAAAAGCTGCGCTTGGCCATTTCGAGGCTGGCTTTGTCGGCTGCATCATGATGGCACCGCGCCATTCTTGGCCTCCAGCGTGCTTCGCTTGAGAAGCCTGCAAAAAACCACGCTCTCGCCGCGTGTCCTTTGCCCCCCAAAAACATGAATACCTCTCGTCGTCTTTTCCTCCGTGGCAGCGGTGCAGCGCTCGGCCTGCCGTGGCTGGAGTCCATCTGCGCTTTCGGAGCTGAATCGGTCAAAAACAACACCGCGCCGCGTCGGCTCGCCGTGTGTTTCACCGGCAATGGCGTGAACCCGCATCATTGGGGTGCTGAAACTACGTCTGCGGGCATGGCCTTCAAAAAATCGCTCACCCCGCTCGAAGGACTCAAGAAGCATGTGAACGTCTTCACCGGCCTGTGGAATCCCACAACGGTCGAGGGCGAAGGCGGCCACTACCCGAAGATGAACGTGCTCTGCGGCCTGAAGGTGAAAAAGACCACCACCGATGTCGAAGTCGGCACCACCATGGATCAGCTCATCGCGGCACAGACAGGCAAATTCACGCCCGTGCCCAGCGTCGTGCTCGGCACCGAGCGGCCCAGCTACAGCACGGACAGCGGCTTCACGTCGATCTACTCCGCCTACATTTCCTGGAGCACGCCCACCACGCCTGCGCCGAAGGAAATCTTCCCCCAGCAGGCCTTTGACCAGCTCTTCGACGATGGCAGCCGCCGCAAGCGCGACAAAAGCATCCTCGACCTCGTGCTCGAAGACGCCAGCAGCCTCAAA
>JBEIGR010000183.1:0-8945 GCA_040381795.1 Verrucomicrobiaceae bacterium
CCGGGAGATTTGATGCCATCGCCCTCGGGGCCGTTGTCGGAGGTGAAGAAGACGAAGGTGCTTTCGGCTAGTTTTTGCTCATCGAGCGTCTTCATGAGCATGCCAAAGGCGTGATCCATCTGCGTAACGTTCGCATGATGCTCACGCTGGATGTCGTCGGTGAGGTCCGGGTAGAGTGCTTTGAACTTCGGATCGGATTTGATCGGGTAATGCGGCTCATGCGTCCACACGGCGAGGAAGAAGGGCTTTGACGCATCGCGCTTCTCTTTGAGCCAGGTGATGGCTTCACTCACCACCAGCGGCGCGGAGTAACCCTGCATCTGGCCGACGGGCTGGTCGTTGCGGGCGAAGTTGTTCGGGTTCTCGTGCGAGGGGCCAGCGTTGTTTTGCGTGGCAAGCCACCAATCGTAGCCGTGATCCCCCGGCTGCGGCTGGGCGGGATTGTTGAAGAGGCCGTTGAGATGCCATTTGCCACTGTGGCAGGTACTGTAGCCGGCTTTCTTCAACAGCGAGGGCATCGTGACCTCGCTCGTGCGCAGATGCACTTCAGAACCTTCAGCGATCCAGGTGTAAACCCCATTTCGATGTGGTGTGCGACCGGTGAGCAAAGCAGAACGCGAGGGGCTGCATACGGCGCTGCCGGAGTAGCATTGCGTGAGCCTCACGCCCTGCTTCGCAAAGGCATCCAAATTCGGCGACTGGATGATCGGATGCCCAAAACAGCCGAGATCGCCGTAGCCGAGATCATCCGCGAGGAAGAGGATCAGGTTCGGCTGAGCCGAAAGGAACGAGGCTAAGATGAAGAAAAGAAGGGTGAGGAGGCGCATCGGGGGCCTTCAACGTTCCCGGGTCCGGCGAAAATTCCGTCTTTCCATCACTCCGGGCACAATTTGCGCTTCTTCCATCCGTTTGGAGACGTAGCTTTTCACACACCATGAGACTCCCCACCTTCCTTCTGGCCTGCCTGTTGTTCTTTACTGCCTCGCTGCATGCCCAGCAGCGGGTGGATGAACGCGAACTCCACAGCTGGGCGGATCGTGGTGATGCCGATGCACAGTTTGAGCTCGGCGTGCGCCAGATCACCGGCGAGGGCATGGAAAAGAACCCAAAGGCGGGGGGCGCTTGGATCGAGAAAGCCGCCAAGCAAAAGCACCGCCAGGCCATGCATGTGCTGGGCACGCTGTATCAGGACGGTCTCGGCGTGAAGAAGGACCTCGCGAAGGCGCACGAGTGGTATGAAAAAGGCGCGGCAGTGGGCTTTCCTGTTTCCCAACATGCGCTCGGAGCGCTTTACGAGACGGGCGAGGGCGTCACCAAAGATCCCGCGAAAGCAGCGGAGTGGTTCAAGAAAGCTGCCGAGCAAGGTCATGCCCAATCGCAGACCGCCTACGCCTCGAAGCTGGAAACCGGCGGCGGCGTGCCGAAAAGCGCCGCGAAGGCCGCCCTGTGGTATTTGAAGGCCGCGCAGCAAGGCTACATCCTTGCCATGAGCCGCATTGCCAATCTCTACTACACCGGCCAGGGCGTGCCCGTCGATTTCCGCCGGGCCAAGGCTTGGTATCAGCGTGCCGCCACCTCCGAAGACCCGTGGTCCTCGAATAACCTAGCTTGGTTCCTAGCCACCTGCCCGGATGAAAACATGCACAATGGCGAAATGGCCGTGGAACTCGCCCGCCGCGCCTTGAAGCTCGTCACCGAGATCGCCCAGGAGGAAGAGCAGCCCTACGAGATGATCGATACCATGGCCGCTGCCTTGGCCCGCAATGGCGAATTCAAAGAAGCCGAACTTTGGCAGAAGCGCTCCATCGCCATCCTCGCCGAGGACAAAGAGGTGACGCCGGAGGACCGCAAGAAGCTCGACACCGAATTCAGCACCCGCCTGAAGCTCTACCAGAAGCAGACCCCCTTTGCCGAACCCGAAGCCACCGGCGAAGAAGGTGCCGAACCCCTCCCACAGGACACCATCCTCCAGGAGCAGGGCCTTCCCGAAACGCCGAAAAAAGCCCCGAAGAAGCCGAATCGCGGCACGGTCGTCTAAATTCGATCGGCGGAGTCTTTTGAGATAGCGGAGAAAAAGTGCTCCGTAGGCATTGCTCAGTGCTCAGATTTGCCCTTGCGCCACGTTTCATGCTCCGATCTTGTCATTCACCCCTCCGATCTTGCCAAAAACCTCACTGAGCACTGAGAACTGAGCACTTTCCCACTCTCTGCTCTTCGCCCTTTGCTTCACGCGCCCATGTCCATCCTCACTGTCCGAGCCGCCAGCCTCCCACCGCCGATCCCCGGCCTCAACCGCGCTCTTCGCAAGCCGAAGAAAAACATCCCGCAGACCAAGATCGAGCGGGACCACATCCTCGCCAAGGTGCGCGAGTATGCGCAGCAGGTCGGCCTCGTGCCGCCCATCCCGCTAGAGGAACTCAGCCAGCACACGGACAAGCTGATGGCCATCCAGGGCTTTGATCCCATCCATCGCGATTACATCGGCGTGCTCATGGCGAACGAAAGCTGGCGCGAACACCTCGCGACCGTCCCCTTCGAAAAACGCCTGCTGTTGATGCCGAAGTGCCTCCGCGTCGAGAGCAAGTGCCCCGCGCCCTTTGATGAGTTCGGCCTGCTCTGCAAGCAGTGCGGCCTGTGCAGCATCCAGGACTTCCAAAACGAGGCCGAAAAGCTCGGTTACGCCGTCTTGGTGGCCGAAGGCAGCGCCATCGTCATGTCTCTCATCCAGACGGGCAAGATCGAGGCCATCGTCGGCATCTCCTGCCTGCCCGTTTTGGAAAGAACCTTCCCCTATGTGGAAGCCGCCGCCATCCCCGCTGTCGCCGTGCCTTTGCTGCAGGACGACTGCATCGACACCGTCGTCGATATCGACTGGGTCTGGGATTACATCCACCTCACCAGCGAGGATAAAACACGCCGCCTCAATCTCAACGAACTGCACGACGAGGTGAAGACGTGGTTCACCCGCGAGTCGCTCGACGCGCTCATGGGTCCGCCGCGTGGCCACACCGAGGAAATCTCACGCGACTGGCTCGCCCGCGCCGGCAAGCGCTGGCGTCCGTTTTTGACCGTCGCCGCCTATCAAGCTCTCCGCGATGATCCCGAGGCTCCGATCAGCGATGCCATCAAACGAGCCGCCATCTCCGTCGAGATCTTCCACAAAGCCTCGCTCGTCCATGACGACATCGAGGACGGAGATGCCGAACGCTACGGCGAAACCACGCTGCACACCGAGCATGGCATCCCCGTCGCCCTAAACATCGGCGATCTCCTCATTGGCGAAGGTTACCGCCTCCTCGCCGAGGGCGATGTGCCCGCGCATATCCGCTCCGCAGCGCTGCTCGTCGCCGCGGAAGGCCAGCGTGAGCTTTGCATCGGCCAAGGTGCCGAGCTGCTCTGGACGCGCCATCCAGTGGCCCTCACCAGCCAGCAGGTGCTCGAAATCTTCCGCAGCAAGACCGCGCCTGCCTTTGAAGTCGCCCTCAAGGTCGGTGCCGCGCTCGCCGGCCGCCTCGATGAATGTGCCGACGTTCTCCACACCTACAGCGAGAACCTCGGCATCGCCTACCAGATCCGCGATGACATCGACGATCTCGGCGAGGACAGCGCCGCCGCCAACGAATGGAGCATGCGCCCCAGCATCATCCTCTCGCTCCTGCGCGAGAAGGGCCAAGGCAGCGTCAAAGAAACGATGGAAGCCCTTTGGAACGGCCAGCCCTGCGAAAAGCCCACCAACGCCCTCATCCGCGATTGGTCCCAAGACAGCGGTGCCTATGAAAAAGCCACCACACTGCTCGAAGGCTACAAAGAGGCCGCCATCCGCAGCCTTCAGGAAGTCGAGATCCCCAATCTCAAAGGTCTGCTGCGCCGCGTGATCGGCAAAATCTTCAACGAACTCGAAATCAAAGGTTGGTGCCGCGAGTTCGAGCAGAAGAACCTCGACCCCGCCCTCCGCGCCGAAGCCGCCAAAGCCGCCGAGCATCTGGTGGCGGTGCCGCAGAAGGCGTGAGCGGAACGTTGAAACTTCTGCCACCCAACCTTCCACAATTCCCGCACAGCACCGGGCCTTGTGTTCATGAGGCGCACCGCTATGGGTGGCCGCTCGATTTTGCTCCCCTGACCATGCCCGACGCCGCCCTCCCCACCGAACATACCGATCCTGTAAATACCCAAATCCTCTCTGTGAGCGAGGATTGCGTGAAGGGATTCCACCAACATCCCTTTCAGTTCATTGCCGAGCAAAGCGGCGTGCCCTTTGACACCGTGGTGGAGCGCATCCGCGCCATGCTGGGCGCTGGCGTGATCCGCCGCGTGCGCCAGACGCTGCTGGCGAACAAACTCGCCGAGGGTGCCCTCATCGCCTGGAAAGTGCCGACCGAAAAACTCGACGCCGCCTTCGAGTTCCTCTTCAAACAAGACCCCTTCAGCGGTCACGTCGTCCTCCGCAGCACGGACCGCGAGGTAAGCGGCAGTGACTTCCGCCTTTGGACCACGCTGAAAGTGCCGCAGGACACAAATATCAACGAACACTGCGATGTTCTGAAGCGCCTCATCGGTGCCGAAGACTACTACACCATGCAGGCGCACGGCATTTTTGCCCTCGGCGTGGGCCATGTGCGCCGCAAATCGATGGAACCTGGCGAAAAAGCCGATGAACCCGCGAAGATGATGACCACCAACATCGCCGATCTCGACGCGGAAGAGTGGAATGTGCTCCTCAACCTCAAAGGCGACCTCAAACCCGAAGAAATCGGCCCTGAGCCATGGGCCGGCCGTGCCAAAAATGCCGGCGTGAGCCTCGAACGCTTCTGCGAAGTGGCAAAGCAGCTCGACAAGAAAGGCGTCATCGGCCGCTTCTCGACCTTCCTGGAGCATGTGAAGCCCAGCGCCACCGGACAGCGTGTCACCCGCTTCAACGCACTCTTCCACTGGCGTGTGCCACAGGGCATGGAGGAACGCGCCGGCAGCGAGGTGGGCCGCCATACCATCATGACCCACTGCTACTGGCGTGAAGGCGGCGAGCGCTTTGCCAATGTGAACATCATGGGCGTCATCCACGGCACCGATAAGGACGCCGTCCTCACTCACAAGGCCGCCATCGACAAGCATCTCGCCGATATCAACATCCCCCTGCTTTACACGAACGTTTTCTGGGGAGGCCGCAGCGAGATCAAGCCCAGCGAGATCAGCCCCATCATTTACAAGCAGTTCCACGAGCAGTGGAAGGATGTCGCCGGGCCGGTGATTTGAGAGCGGACCGGTGAATAGCATGTCGAGTTATGCGGAAGTCTGACGACTTCCGCTACGGGGGGACAGCCACCAGTGTATTCGTAGCGGCAAACGTCAGTTTGCCCGCCGGGCGCGCCTCGTCAGCTATTCCACACGCAACCACGCCCCATTCCTGACTCAGGCATGTCTTGACCTTCCGCATTCAGGCTATACTCTCAACCCTCTCCAAAACGGGGGCGTACTGGTTTCGACGGGTAGCCTGAGTTCGGAGCTGCATGCCGAGGATGATTCGTTGGCCTCGTTAAAAACTCGGATCAAAAACATAAATGTGAACTCTAACGAGCTCGCTCTCGCGGCTTAAGCCCCGCGACATCGTGCAGGCAATGTCTGGTAGCCTGCCCGATGCCACTACTAGGCTGGTTTGATCACCGGGCGACCGGGTGACAAACGAGATCCAACAGGACGCTGGGTGAAGAGTAGGCCGTCTCAAGCCGCCTCCCGCCGAGACCAAACATGAGACTGAGCATGGAGATGCTGCGGATAACGGTTGTTCGGACAGGGGTTCAACTCCCCTCGCCTCCACTTCCTTGAAGTACAAGGAAGTTTGATAACTTATTTGGCGTTGTTACAACACTGATTACAACACGTGCCACGATAGTTGTGAATATTTGAGTCTGTCTGCTAAAGACATCTGGAAGGAGTCCTCGGTCTCAGCATATTTTGAGCCAAAGAGTTCCGACTGGTTCTCAAAAACCAGAGCGGATTTGATGACAGATTGCCTACCTGAGATCCATGAGTGCGCAAAAAGTCAACACCCCAAAAACCATGAAAAATCGGAGAAGTGTCCCTCTCCTGAGTCCTGCCAAGAGGATTGAATTGCGGCATACGTCACCGTAACGACCTTGGGATCGAGCTTGGAACGGGGCGCGTGGAGCAGCAGGGATGTCCCACGTTATGGACAACGAACTCACGATTTTGAAACGGGACGCACGCGGTCGTGTGCGCAGCACGGTTGAGGCGCGGGCGGAGGCCGTCGTCGAGTATCGGCGCAGCGGGCTTTCCGCCTCTGCTTTCGCCAAAATGGCGGGGATCTCCAAGAACACTTCGGGGATGACGGCGCAAAAAAACCTGGCCTCCAGCGCAAGCCCCGGCGTCTTGGAGGCTGAGATCGAGAAGCGCGGCAAGGACACTCAAAAGATCAAACCACGCAAGGAGCGTGAAGCACGCGTGCCGGAGCATCTGCCCGCCGTGGACGAAGTGATCGAGCCCGAGAAAGTCGCCGCAGCACCCGCAGCCTGGCGGCACATCGGCGAGGAAGTCACCGAACAGCTCGACTACGAACCTGCGCGGTTCCTGCGCCGCCGTATCATCCGGCGGAAGTATGTGAAGCGTGATGAGCCGCACCAGGACTGCTCGCGCAGATCATCGTCTCCAAATACTGCGATCATCTGCCTCTCTACCGGCAGGAGCAGATCTACGCCACACGGCACGACATCGCCATCCCACGCCAAAGCATGGCACGCTGGCTCGGGCTCGCCGCCGATTGGTTGCGCCCGATTTATGAGCACATCCACACCGGAGTGATGGCTGGAGGTTATGTGCAGATCGACGAGACCCCGGTGGAGTATCTGAGTCCCGGCAACGGGCGAACCAAACAAGGCTACCTCTGGGCCTGCAAACGACCCGGAGCCGACGTGAGCTTCACCTGGGCCACCACTCGCGCAGCGCGATGTTTGGACCGCATCATCCCCGCTGATTTTACCGGAACCGTGCAGTGCGGCGGCTACGCCGCCTATCCCTCTTTTGCGAACCGTAGCGAAGGCCGCATCACGCTGGCCGCCTGCTGGGCCCATGCGCGGCGCAAGTTCGTTGAGGCCGCCGAAAGCACACCGCAACAAGCCGGATGGATGCTTTTGCAGATCCAGCATCTCTACCGCATCGAAAAACAACTGCGCCAGACCAAAGCCGGAGCGCAGCAAAGACAAGCTGTGCTAGCCAGCCATAGCCGCATAATCATTGAGCGCATCCACCGGGCGCTCAGCCGGATCAAACTCAATAGACAACATCTGCCCCAGAGCACCATGGGCCGGGCCATCGACTACACCCTGACGATTTGGCCCATGCTGCTCGTCTATCTCGAAGACGGTCGAGTCGAGATCGACAACAACCCCGTGGAGAACGCCATCCGGCCAACTGCCATCGGCAAGAAAAACTGGCTGTTCATCGGCGAAGCCGAAACCGGGCAACGCAGCGCCATCCTGTTCACGATCATCGAAGCGTGCCGCAGTCGAGGAATCGACCCGCAAACCTACCTGCGCGATGTGCTCACCCGCCTGCCGAAGCTGACCAATCGGCAGATCAAGGACATCACCCCAGAGGCCTGGGCCAAGCCCCGGCAACTCACGCCTCAACGTCAGGCGGCGTGACGACCGCAATCAAAATACAACCTCAAACCAGAGGTGCTCGGCGGACCGCTAACGATGAATCAAAGCAAGAAAGACGCGATGGACGAGTAGGTGGGACTGACGTAGAAATGACTCGGTTACACGCCATGTATCCTAACCTTTTCGAGCGAAGGAGTGTCGAGCTTTCGACCGCCATGGCAACGCAGGCTTTCCCATCCCATGTCCTCGGCAAATGTTGTGTTTTGTTGATGAAGTATCAGCCGCGTGACGCGCAGCCAGAGGCGTGAGCAGCAGGGTGGAAAGGAGTGTGAGGGTGTGTTTCGGAATAAAGGAGGCGTGGTTCACGGCTGACGCATCAGCTCGCTGGTCGTGATGAGGTGCATGAGTTCGCGGAGGGTGTGGCCTTTTGCTTTCCAGTCTGCTTGCAGACGGCGAAGGGCGGGCTGGTCGGTGAAGCCGAGGGGGCGGCCGAGGGCGTAGGTGAGGAGGCGATGGGCGAGGTTTTGCGCGAGGAGGTCGGGGTGCTTGATGAGGTAGGCGCGGATGTCGGCAGGGCTGTTGACGGGTTGGCCGCGATACTCGCCGGTGGTGTCGATGGCCGCGCCATTCGGGTAAGCACTGCGGAAGTGGCCGATGGGGTCGTAGGCTTCGAGGGCGAAGCCGAGGGGGTCGATCTTGGCATGACAATCGGCGCAGGCCTGGACGTTGCGATGTTTCTCCAACTGCTGGCGGATGGTGGTGGCTCCGCGGATGTCGGGCTCGATGGGCGGCACATCAGGCGGTGGCGGGCTGGGCGGTGTGCCGAAGAGTTTCTCTAGCAACCACACGCCACGCTTCACGGGCGAGGTCTCGACGCCGTTGGCGGTGATGGTGAGGATGCTGGCTTGGCCGAGCAAACCGCGCCGTGGCGAATCAGCAGCAAGGCTGACACGTTGCACATGGTCGCCGCTGACAGTGGGCAGTTCATAGAGTCGAGCGAGTCCGGCATTGAGATACGTGAAGTCGGCATCGACGAGCGCGGTGACGGGTTTGTTGGTGCGGATGAGTTCGGCGATGAAGCGCCAGGTTTCTTCCCGCATCGCGGGTTCCAAGCGATCGATGTGATAGGCGGGAAAGGTTTCTTTGGAGGGCGGCATGGTGCCGAGCTTGTTCAAGCCGAGCCACTGCTCCGTGAAGAGGCGCAGGAAACGATCACCGCGCGGTGAATCGAGCAGGCGGTCGGTTTCGCGGCGGATGGCTTTAGTATCGAGCGGACCTTTGGCTGCGAGAGAGCGCAGGGTGTCATCAGGCGGACCAGCGGTGAGGAAGTAG
>JBEIGR010000184.1:0-8943 GCA_040381795.1 Verrucomicrobiaceae bacterium
CCGCATGGCTCCCGATGGCACGGGCGATACAGTGGACGATCCGAAGCTCGCGAAAAACAACGTGATCGCTGAGCAGATGAAGATCCTCGGCTCCTCGCTCATGGGCCTCACGGTATCGTGTGCGCAGTGCCATGATCATCGTTACGATCCGATCACGCAGGCCGATTACTACCGCCTCCGCGCCGTCTTTGATCCAGCGTATCATTGGGAAGCCTGGCGTTCGCCAAACAGCCGCCTCTACTCGCTTTACTCGCCGCAGGAGCGTGCCAAAGCCGCGGAGATCGAGGCGAAGGCCAAGGAGATCGAGGTCGCGGCACGGGCGATGTCGAAGAAGTTCCTCGATGAGATCTTTGAGGTCGAGATCAAGAAGGTGCCGCAGGCCGAACAAGCGGCGTTTCGTGTGGCTCGCGACACGCCCGTGGGCAAACAGACGCCGGAGCAGAAGGCGCTCATCAAAAAGTATCCCTCTGCGCTCGCCACCTACTCGCTCAATCTCTACGACCAGAAGAAGCAGGACATCGTCGATGCCAAGATGGCCGAGGCGACGAAGCTGCGGGCCACGAAACCTGCGGAAGGCTTTGTGATGGCGCTCACCGAAGTCAAAGGCCAGGTGCCCGTGTCGAAGCTCTTCAATCGCGGCGATCACGAGCAGCCGAAGACCGAGGTGAAGCCCGGCGAGCTCAGCATCCTCGCCAATCCGATGATCGAGCCCTTCAAGCCGGTGCCGGTGAGCAGCGGTTCGACGGGGCGCAGGCTGGCGTATGCGCAATGGCTCACGAGTGGCAAACATCCGCTCACGGCCCGCGTCTTGGTGAACCGCTTCTGGATGCATCACATGGGTCGCGGCCTCGTGAACACGCCCGGTGATTTCGGACGCCAGGGCGAGCTACCGACGCATCCTGAGCTGCTCGACTACCTCGCCGATGAGTTTGTGAAGAGCGGCTGGAAGCTCAAATCGCTGCATCGGCTCATTTTGCTCAGTGCCGCGTATCGGCAGTCCTCGGTGAATGAGGCCGCGCTGCGTGCCGATCCTGAAAACCGCTTCTACGCCCGCTTCAAACTCCGCCGCCTGGATGCTGAGACGCTGCGTGATTCCATGCTCGGCATGACGGGATCTCTGGTGCAAACCAGCTACGGCCCGCCTAGCGGCATCGGCCGTGATCCTCAGGGGCGCGTGATCACCGGCATCGACAAAGGCACCATCACGCTCAACAAGGTCGATCCCGCCGGCGAGGCCGATTTCCGCCGCTCGATCTACGTGCAGATCCGCCGAAGCAAGCCGCTCACCGTGCTCGATACCTTCGACGCCCCCGTGATGCAGCCGAACTGCGAGATGCGTGCGCAGACCACCGTCGCGCCACAATCGCTGCTGCTCATGAACGACACCTTCGTGCTCGACAGCTCCCGACGCCTTGCCGACCTCGTCGAAAAAGAAGCGCCCAAAGATCGAGCGAAGCAGCTTCATCGCCTCTGGAACCTGCTTTACAGCCAGCCCGCCACGGAAGCCGACATCGCCAAATGCCTCGCCTACCTCGACGAGCAGACCAAAGCCCTCACGCAATACCACCACGACATCCAACACGCGAAAGGCGTGGTGCCGAATCCGCCGCAAGAAGCCATGGCCAGCCTGTGCCAGATTTTGTGCAGCTCGAACCGCTTCCTCTATGTGGAGTGATCACGCCGGAGACGTGTGGCAGAAGTAGGTGTTGTCTTGATGATACGGCACGGCGGCGACTTCTTCGGCGCTGAGGACGACGCCATCGCGTTGGCCGTCGGTGTGGTGATTAATGGCTGAACATACGTCACTGGCATGAAACATCGCGCAGGCGCTTCACGATGACATGCGAGGGCTTCCATCCATCGCGATTGTTCCTACTTCCCCGCCACAGCCCATCATCCAGATCGCCCTCGATCATGCCTTCTGCGATCAAAGCGCCTTCATCCAGCAATTCTGCAAACGCACCGGTATGAAGGGTGAGCTCACTCTCCGCCATTGAGAGATCGGAAATGCAGCCATGCCAGCACCCACTTTGGCAGCATCACATAGATATTAATGAGAGTGTGGGCTGTGATCGCGAGAAAGACGCTGCCGCTCATCAGGCGAATGGCTGTGTAGGTCAGTCCAGCCCAGAACAAGAACATGAGTTCCGAAGGAGTTTTCATTACCGGCAGATGAGCCAAAGAAAAGCAGAGTGGCGACAAAACGAGCGCCGTGAGCCACCCCCATTTGGAACCAAGCCGGTTACATGCAAAGCCTGAAAACACTGCCTCTTCACAGAATGAGATGCTGACTGTGAAGAATGAGAAATATAACACACCCAGCCAGGAGCTTCCGTAAGCCAATCCCTTCCAGACATTTTCATGCAGTTCATGTATTGCGACCTCCATTTGAACCGGGCCAGCAAGTTCGGCCATCTTAAGCAACGAGTCGGAGAAAGTGGTGATGTTTCGAGAATGAAACTCCAACAGCGGGACCAGCAACAAAAGCGAAAACAGCTTCCGGGTCCACAACTGGCCACCTTTCGTAAACAACGCGGGTCCGTAGTTCCGAAAGCTGTGTATCACTGCCCAGCCCATCAGCGTCATTTGAAGCAAAAAAAAGCAGGACAGATACGTTTGACGCTGCGCGGTGGCCCAGTCGGAAAACATAGGCCAGTTAAACAGACACTTCGTCACAAACCAAGGTGCCTGAGAAGGCAGGAGCCACAGCAACACCATTTTGAGAAGGCTCGGCTGCACGGAAGCCGCCTGATCTTTAACTGATGGGTGAGGGAATGAAGGCATCATTTTGATGTGTGACGTAAATTGAGAAGTCTGGCAACGCTCGACTAGGCGACGAGTTCAGCCAAAACAGCCTCGTCATCGAACTCAAGCGCCGCGAAGGCCTGATCGAGATGCGCCGGCGTGCGTCCACCGACGAGCACGGTGTCGATGCCCGGCTGATGCAAAGCCCACGCGAGTGCGAGATGCGCCTGCGAATGCCCGGTGCGCTTCGCGACGGCTTCGAGCCGTGCGAGGCGTTGATACGCCGCGTCATGAAAATAGACGTTCTGATGCCCCGGAACGATCTCGAAGCGTGAACCGGCCTGAACGCCGTTTTGATGCTTCCCGGTCAAAAAACCGGCTCCGAGCGGACTGTAGGTCACGATGGCGATGTCGTTCGCGGCGCAATAGTCGCACAATTCGTCGCTCACTTCGCGGACGGCGAGGTTGTGGTTGTTTTGGATCACGCGGAAGCGCGGACCGAGAACGCGGAGTTGATCGAGCGTGACGTTGCTGGCTCCGAATCGCTGCACGGACAGTTTTTCGAGCGCAGAACCGGCTTGCAGCGCCGTCTCATTCCACTGATGCAGGTAAAGCAGGTCGATTTGCTCGACGCCGAGGCGTCGCAAACTGTCAGTGATGTCAATCCGGTCATACGGCGGCAGAATCTTGGTGGCGACGGTGATACCCTGTGGTTTCCGCGAGGTGAGCCATTTACCGAGAATGGTTTCCGAAGCGCCGCCGCCATAAGCTGCTGCCGTGTCGAAATGCCGCACACCGCGTTCCCATGCGTGATCGAGCAGCGCGAAGGATGCCGTCTCGTCGATTTCGCGTCCGAAGGTAACGCAGCCGAGGCCGATGCGTGAAGTGTTTGTCATCGCAGCTTGATACCCGCTGATTTGAAGACGCTTATTCTCACCTCCAGCCCATGGGCTGCGTCCAGGCCATCTCCTTCTGGTCCTTCATCGAGGGATTCGGATGCGGCTTTGAGGAGGTAATGGAGGCGCGGAAGTAGAGTTCGTTGCCGCTGGGCGTCCATTCGATGACGGGACCGATGAGCGTGGCGAGCGTCTTGCCGACGTCATCGGAGTAGCGTTTGCGCACGGGATGGAAGTCGCCCTTCGGCGTGGTGACCTCGGCGGTGGTGGCGTCGAAGCCTTTCAAGGTGCCGCGAATGACCGTCGTGTAGGTGACGCCGGGCTCGGCGTGGATCTGAATGCGTAGTTTGCCGCCGGTGAAGCTCACGTCATCAAAGGTGACGCCGCTGCTGGCATAGAAATCGCCTCGCTTCATGGCCTCGACGAGGGCGTTGGCCTCCAGCTTTTCGGCGCGGACCATCACCCAGCCGCGGCCGGGGCTGCTTTCCTCGCCGTGGTAGTGGTGGGAGTCGTCCGTGCCTACACCAAAGAGCGGCGCGGCCTTGAATTGCGTGAGGCGCAGCGTGTTGGCGATGTCCCAGATCTTCTCATGGCTGTCGCGAAGCTCATCGCCCTCCCACTCGATCATTGGATGACCGTTGTAGATCTCGAAGAAGTTCTCCTCCGTGACGGCGGCCAGATCATCGGCGGTGAGCGCCCAGCGGAAGTTCGGATGGTTGATGTGCGTGAAGATGGGCACTCCGAGGCGCTTCGACTGCTCGGCGACGAGCTTCAAATTCGCCCGCATGGTCTCCTGGATGCTGGTGAGATCCTTCACGGGCTGGATCTCCTCCTGCACGTTCACCGCGTTCATGTGAATGGGTGCCTTGTCGAAGGAGGCGCTGATCTCCTCTGCCTTTACGAGGAGGAATTTGCCCGGCTCGTCAAACTTCGGCGCATACTCGCGCATCTCACGCAGGCGCACCTCGGTGGAGCCTTCTTTTTCGCGGGTGATGACCCACTCATCGCCAAAACGGGCGCGATACTTTTCCGTCGTCGTCTTGCCGAGCGCCTTGCGGCGCTTCTCGACGGCCTTCACATCCATCCACACTTCTTTTGCTTGGAGGATGTTGTGATCGCTGAGCGCGAGGAAGTCGTAGCCGCGTTGCTTGTACCAGTCGATCACCATCTCGGCGAAGTCATTGCCATCGCTCCAGAGGGTGTGGGTGTGCGTGTTGCCCTTGAACCACTTGGATTGGGCGGAGGCGGGAAGAACGGCGAGGAAGAGCAGGGCGAGAAGGCGACGCATGGCAGCCAAACGGCGGGAAACAAAGGAAGTGACAAAAAATTAGCGGCCAGCCATGCTCATCGAATGAAACCTCTCCTGCACGTTCTTGCGTGGCTGTCATTCGGCAGCGCCTTGTTCGCCCAAAAGGCACTCACGCTGGCCAACTCGGCGCAAAACATCGCGAAGAATATGCCACGCGGCTGCATCGTCAGCGGCGAGTGGCGGGATGGAAAGGCCGTGTATGCCATCGCCGGTCCCGACAAGCCGGCGAAGGTGCCTGCGGAGAAGGTCGTGTTTGAGATCGGCTCGATCAGCAAAGTCTTCACCGGACTGCTGCTGGCACAGGCGGTGCTGGAGAAGAAGCTCACGTTTGAAACCACGCTCAAGCAGGCGCTCGATGCGAAGCAGGCCTTCGCCGATGACAAGGTGCCGGCGATCACGCTGGCACAGCTCGCCACGCACACGAGCGGTCTGCCACGCATGCCGGATAACGCGGATTTCACCGTGGCGGACCCTTACGGCACTTACGACACGAAAAAGCTCGGTGAATGGCTGGCGAGTGTGAAGCTCGAAAAGGCAGGCCCGCATGAGCTGAGCTACTCGAATGCCGGCGTGGCCATTTTGGGTCATGTCATCGAGCGGGCGCTGGGTGACTCATGGACAAATCTGGTGCGTGATCGTATCACCAAGCCGCTCGGCATGCACGACACGATGCCAGTGCCGACCGCCGAGATGCGTCAGCGCCTGGTGCCTCCCTTTGATGGCAAGGCGGAGGCTCACGAATGGACCTTCAAAGCCTTCGCACCGGCTGGTGGACTGCGCAGCACGGCGGCGGACCTGATGCTCTTCGGTCGTGCGCTGACGCATCCGGAGACCTCGCCGCTGCGTGAGGTCATCCAGCTTGCGGTGAAACTTCTCGCCGAAGGGATCGGCTGCTGTTTCTTCCTTGGCGACGATTTGATTGCGCACAACGGCGGCACGGGCGGCTATCGCACGCTGCTTCAGGCCAGGCCAAAGGCAGATCACATTCGCATCGTGCTGATCAACAACGCCGAGATAGAGCCGGTGATGGTCACGCGGCCGCTGGATCGCGAGCAATTCAAGGCGGTGGAGGGTCCCAAGCTCAGCGAGGCGGAGCTGAAGCCTTACGTCGGAGTCTTCCAGCTCGGCAAGCAGGCCAAGATTACCTTTGTCATCCGTGATGGCGGCCTGTGGTGCAAACTCACCGGCCAGGCCTTCCTGCCTTACCTGCATGAGAAGAAGGATGAGTTCTTCCATCGCGGCGTGGCGGCGAGGCTGATCTTTGGCCGCGATGCCAACGGAGCCATCACGAGCGTCACGCTGGATCAAAACAACCAGAAGCAGGTGGCGAAGCGGCTCGATGAAAAAGCGCCGGAGTATCTCTTTCGGCCCGCGAAGGAGCTCGAAGAGTTCACGGGCGTGTATGACTTCTTCCCGCCGGACAAGGTTTTCACGATCGAGCTGCGTCGCGGCATGCTGTTTGTGCAGCTCAGCGGGCAGCCGTTCCTGCCGGTGTTTGAGACGAAGCCGGGGCACTTTGAGTATGACGTGGTCTTTGCTTCGATTGAGTTTGAGCGGGATGAAGTGGGCAAGATCAAGCGCCTGCACATCACGCAGAACGGTATGAAGCTCCCGGCGTTGAAGCGGGTGAAATAAGCGGGCTTACGCGTAGAGCAGATAACCCTGGCGCTGGGAGCGGAAGCTCTGCACCCAGCCCTGCCAGCGGGAGGCGATGACGTGGCCCGGTGTGCCTCGAAGAAGATCGCGATGCAGCGATTCGCTGCCGAAGACCTTGTTGAAGAGGTTTAGTTTGGAACCGCTCATGTTGCGGGCGGCTTTGCCTCCGGAGAGACGGTTGATCTCGGCGAGGAGCATGACGTCGAGGCCGGTGAGATCGGCGGAGTTGCGAGGGTGGATGTGCAGTTTCACGCCGCCGAAACCTTCTTTGCTATACGGCGAGTAGGTGACGCCCGGTGTGTTCCAGCGCTGGCACGCGGCGAGGAGCGCACCCGGATTCACGCCGCTGCCACCGGCATAGCCGAAAGGATTGTCCGAGCCGATGCCGACATCCACTGCCGCCGCACCGCCGAGGATGCCGGTGGCGACATAATAGAATGGGGAAGTGGCATACGGGATATTGGGCGAGGTGGGATGCCAGCGCAGGCCAGTATCCTGCCAGGTCATGGCGCGGTTCCAGCCTTGCATCTTCACGGTGGTCATGTGAGGGACGCGGCTCACCCAGCCGCGAGCACAGGCCATCTGGGCGATTTCGCCCGCCGTCATGCCATGCACATAGGGCACCGGCACCTGGCCGACGAAGGACTTCCACTGCGACTCAAGCGGCGGGCCTTCCACACGCCAGCCGCCCATCGGATTGGGACGGTCGAGCACGACGAAGAGTTTTCCATTCTCCGCCGCGGCCTCCATCGAGACGATCATCGTGCTGATGTAGGTGTAGCTGCGGCAGCCGATGTCCTGGAGATCAAAGACGAGCACATCGATGGGAGCGAGCATCGCGGGGGTGGGCTTGCGGGTGGGGCCGTAAAGCGAGTAAACAGTGAGGCCGGTGACGCTGTCGCGTCGCGTGCTCACATGCACGCCGGCCTTGATGGAGCCGTCGATGCCGTGCTCCGGCGCATAGAGAGCCGTGAGACCTCCGCCAAGCGTCCGCTGCATGAGCTGGCGAGTGCGCTCACCTCGGCCGGTGAGGCTCGTGTGGTTCGTGATGAGGCCCACGCGTTTCCCACGCAGCAGGTCAAAGCCACGCGAGGCCAGCACATCCACGCCGAGCATGAAGGGCCCTCCTTGTGGAGCTGCCTGTGGCTGCTGATAGGCCTGCGGCATGGGCACCTGACAGGCGGGGAGCAGGGAGGAAAGAGCGAGACCGGAGGCGAACTGACGACGCGTGAGATTCATCGGTGCTGCCTATCGCCGAGGGAGAGCTCGTGGGCAACCCGGACTGCATGGGAAGCCTATTGACACTTCCTCGCGAATTTGGTGAAATGCCGACGTCAACCAAACCAACCACCATGAAAACCTTCTTTCTCTGTGCTTGTGCTCCTTCTGCGGCGGCCGTCTCTCTGATGGCCGCTTTTTTTGTGTCTGCGAGTTCCCTCTTCGCGGCGGATGACCTCAACGCGGCGTATCAAAAAGGCCGCGAGGCTTTTCACAAAGGTGACTTTGCCACGGCGCAGGCCTTTCTCACTCAAGTCGCTGCGGCGAATCCCGGTCACACGGATACGCAGAACATGCTGCGCTACATCAAAGCCCACGCGAAGCCGGAGGCCTCCACGCTGCGTCGCGACTACGCCGGGGTGACGATCCCGAAGATCGAGATGGAAGAGGTCACGCTCACTGAGGCGCTCGCTGGCCTGCGGCTGCTCTCAAAGAATGCCTCCGCCGGAAAGGTAAGCCCGAACGTCATCGTGAAAGGCACGGATCTCAGCACCAAGAAGCTCTCGCTCTCGCTTTCCAACGTGCCGCTCTCCGAGGCGCTCGAATACCTAGCTCAGCTCACGGGTTCCAAAGTGAGCTATGAAAAGCATGCCGCGATCCTCAGCAATGCCACCGTGGCCGTGGAGACGGCCTCGAAGGCGAAGTGAGGCTGCTTTGAGTTCGTAGTTCGGGCTTTAGCCCGTTTCACGGAACTCCCAATCACGGCCTGAAGGCCGAACTACCAACAATCAACGTCACATGCGCTCCGGGTGTGAGAAATGAGGCTTCCACTACGCCGTGCGGCCGTAGTGGAAAACGTCAGTTTTCCCCGGGAAGTCTCACGACTTCCACGACGGGTGCCGGCCTCTTCCCCCGCGAGGTCGCGAGGCCAACGAGCATCGTGACCGCGCAGCCTAGCAGGCTGAACCACACGAACGAGATCATCTGCGGGGGCTTCGTCGTCGTGAACCAGCCGCTTTGATAGAAAAAGACGCCGAGAAGCACGGCGAAGCCGCTGAAGCAGCCCGTTAAGGCACCACGCGTGGTGGCACGTTTCGTGAACATGCCGAGGAAGAACAA
>JBEIGR010000185.1:0-8932 GCA_040381795.1 Verrucomicrobiaceae bacterium
CTACAAGGCCGTCGAGAACGAATTCCTCAAACTCCACAACCCCGACATCCACCTCACCGATGTCATGGAAGACCCGCGCGACGGCTCCCTTCTCCTCTTCGACACCGGCGGCTGGTTCCGCATCGGCTGCCCGAGCAGTTTGATGGCGAAGTCGGATCTCCTCGGCGCTGTCTATCGGATCAAGCCGAAGAAGCCACAGCCGGTCACGCTCGCGAAAGCATCCGACAAACTCGACGCGGCCGAGGAGCTGCGAAAACAGATCGCCAATCTCAAAACGAAGGACGAGCACCTGCGCCGCCAGGCGCTCGAGTGGGTGGCTGGTTCGCTCAAAGAAGCCGATGTAGCCGCCCATTGGGCAAAACCCGCGTTGATCGCCCTGCTGGAGGCGGATCTCGATCCCAGTGCCGAGCATTGCTTCATCAGCGCCGCGCAGAAAAGCCATGCGATTGACGATGAAGAGCTGGAAAACGCCAAATCACCTGCCGCCATCCGTCGAGCGCTGATGAGCATCATGCCGACCGATCCCGGCGCGGTAAACATCACTGCCACCGTGGCGGCAAAACATCTCGACTCATCGGATGAGGCACTCGCCCGCACCGCGTTGCACCTCGCCACATCCCACAATGAAGCGGACGAGTGGTTCACACCCTCGCTGCAAAAGTGGCTGGATGAAGACAAAGTCAGCCCGCCGCGCCTCGTTGCGCTTCGCGGTTACGGCAGCGCTCTGCTCGCCAAGCCCGGCGTGCAAAAACTCATCACTGTGATGCTCTCCCACACTTCCGCCGAGGTGCGCACGACGGCATTGTCCATCCTCGCTTCCCAAACCGCAGGCGTGAGCAATGACGCCTGGCTCCCGCTTCTCGACAAAGCGCTCGCCTCCGCCCCCACGCCGCTGGTGCTCGACGCGATCAAGAAACTGAAGTCGCCGCAATTTGATGCCGCGCTCCAAGCCATCGCCAGCGACACCAAGCGCCCGCTTTCCATCCGCTTGAAGGCGCTCGATTCGGCGAAGTCGGTCAAGCTCACCGGCGAGACCTTCGACATGGTCAAAAAAGTCCTCGCTGATGCCGCCTCGTCCTCCGCGGCGAAGATTCAAGCCGCTGGCATGCTCGCCACCGCGCCCATCGCGAAGGAGCAGATGTCGCCAATCGCCCCGCTGCTGGCCACCGTCGGCCCGGTGGAGCTCAAAACGCTGCTGCCGCTCATCAAACGGCACAAAGACGCCGAGATCGCGAAGCTGCTCGCCCGCGAGATCGCCAAGAATCCGGCCATCGCCAGCCAGCAGGAGAGTTTATACCGCACCGCGCTCGCCGATCTGCCGCCGGAGATCTTTGAGACGATTATCCTGCCTGCCTACAACACCGCTGTGGCCGCCACCGAGGCCAAAAAACGCCAGCTTGGCCCGCTCGCCGATAAAGTCGCCGCCAGCGGAAACGCCGCGAACGGCGAAAAACACTTCAAAGCCGGTAAAGGCACCTGCATCGCCTGCCACAAGATAGGCGACACCGGCCGCGCCATCGGCCCTGATCTCACGAAGATCGGTGCCATCCGCACCGTGCGTGACTTGCTCGAAAGCATCCTCTTCCCGTCGAACACCCTCGCCCGCGATTACGAAGCCCACATCATCGAAACCAGCGACGGCCAGCAAACCCTCGGCGTCATCAAATCCCACACCGCCGAAGGCCTCCTCGTTCTCGACATCGCCGGCCAGGAGAAAAACATCCACCATCAAACCATCACCGGCGATACCACCCTCACCACCAGCCTCATGCCCATGGGCCTCGATCAAACGATGCCCGAAAACGAGCTCCTCGACCTCGTGGCGTGGCTGCGCAGCCTGAAGTAACACCTCAACAATCAGCAATCGACATTCATCAATCCTCAATCCAAACGTCTCCACGCATCACCCAGCCATTGGATTGACGATTGAAGAACAAGGATTGCTGATTGTTGAAGTATTCATTCCCCATGTTCCCCCTCACCGACTTTCCCTCTCTCGCTGGCATCCACTACCTCAACACCGCTGCCGAAAGCATCCCACCCACCTGCGTCAACGAGGCCGTGGCCGAGTACATGACGCACAAAGGCCTCGGCATGCGCGGACGTGATTTCCACATGCCCCGCGTCGAGGCCTGCCGCGAGATCACCGCCAAGCATCTCGGGCTCAGCACCGAAGAGGTATCGTTCTGCTCATGCAGCTCCGAAGCCTACAACCTCCTCGCCTCCGCCTTGCAGCTCAAAGCCACTGATGCGGTCATCGTGACGGATCTCGACTTCCCCGCTGGTGCCACGCCTTGGCTCACCGCCGCCGAAAAACCCATCACAAAGCTTTGGAAGCATCGCGGAGGTGCTTTGAGTCTCGACGACCTCGCGCCGCTGCTCGATGAACGCACCGCACTCGTGCAAGTGAGCCTCGTCAGTTTCTACAACGGCCACCGCATCGTCTTCGCGCCGCTGCGCGACCTCGTGCGCCGCCTCGCACCGAACGCCGTGCTCTCCGTCGATGTCACGCAGGCGCTGGGGCGTGTCGTGCTCGATTGCCAGGACGCGGATGTGATCATCTCCAGCACGCACAAATGGACCCTCGGCATTCACGGCGGCGGCATCGTCGGCGTGCCGAAAAAGTCCGCTGCACGGCTCACCACCAAGGCCGGCGGCTGGTATCACATCGCCAATGCCTTCGATCCCGACCGCTTCGAGACCGCCCGCGTCAAGGCCGGCGCACTGAGTTTCTCCGTCGGCATGCCCAGCTTCGCCGCCCTTTATGCGCTGAATGCCTCGCTGCGCTACCTCGATCAATTCGGCGTGGCCGCGATTGCCGCGCATGCCGATCCGCTCATCGCCAAATTGCACACCGGGCTCCGCGATCTCGGCATCCAAACCCTCGCCCCCGAGCAATCCGCAAATCCCAGCGGCATCGTCGCCTTCACCCACGCGAACACCCAGGCCATCCACGACGCGCTGCTGGCCCAAAACATCCACGTCATGCATCAGGTGGGCCGCATCCGCCTAGCCGTGCATGGTTACAACACCGCGCAAGACATTGACGCGGTGCTGGCGACGCTTCGCGAGATCACTCCGCCTTCTTCATGAAGACGGAGATTGGCGCTTCGACCATTGGCTTTGCGGCCCGGAGTTTTTTATCGGTCGAAGACAGCTCTTTATCGCCCATGAGATACTCCGGGATCTCCTCGGTGCTCGGGTTGAAGCGCAGGTTGACTTTGCCAAAGAGCTTCCCGCCTTCAAAGTTAGCGTAGCCGCCGTAGTCCCACGCGAAGCCGGAAATTTTGAACGGCTTGCCGTTGATTTTTTCGACCTCTTCCAAGGTCATGCCGACTTTCAGGCCGTTTTCGAACTTCCACGCGGTGCCGATGACATGCACGTCGAAGACCACTTTCTTCTTCTCGTTCTCCGGGTCCCAGATCACCTCCAGCTCGCGGTCCGTATCGGCAAAGAGGCGAGCGCCAGGAATCGTCTCGCCCTCGGCGCCGGGGATGTCCTCGTGCTTCACGTTTTCCTTTCCGTAGGCGCGTTCCAGCTCGGTGGCGGTCATGCTGGGCTTGATGAGGCCCACGCGTTTGCCGAGCACGATGGTGTTATCCGCCGGATCAAACTCATCCGCATGAACGAGGGCGGCAGTGAAGGCGAGGAGGAGGCAAAGGAGCGTGCGCATAACAAAAAATCTCGCCGGAGCGCGGATAAAAATCCAGCGATCAAAAGGGTCATTTCAGGGCGCGGCGCGTTCTTCGATCCAGCGCATCAAAGCCGCGGCATCCGCCGACATCTGAAACCCTTTCGTGGCTTCTTGATAACTTGGCTCAGCAAGCAGCCGACACAATTCCTTCGCCACGCGATCCGGGGTGAACTGCCGCACGCTGAGACCGATGCCCGCTCCGAGCCTTTCGATGCGGTCGGCGTTATCCGGCTGATCGTGCGCCATGTACATGATGAGCTGCGGCACGCCCGCCGCGAAGGCCTGAGACATCGTTCCAATGCCGCCGTGATGCACAAACACCGACGAGTGCTTCAACAGCGTGCTGAACGGCGCATACGCCTCGACATGAATTTGCGGCGGCAGGTTCGCGGGCACTTGGCTTGGCTCGCGAGTCACAAAAACGGCCCGACAACCGACCTTTGCCACGGCTTTCGCCGCCACGTCAAAGAAGCGTGCCGCCTGCACATTCGCGCTGCCGGGCGTAAAGATGACGGGAGGCTCGCCCGCCGCCAAAAAGGCCTGCAAAGCCGATGAGAGCGCTTGTTCCTTCGCGAGGTCTTCGAGCGGGAAAGTCCATTGGAGCAGGTTTTTCGGCCAGTCGGGCTGCGGAGCACAAAACCAGGCCGGAAAGAGCGCCAGCACGCCATCAGGGGAATCCCACCACTCTCGCCACAGGCTGCGTGGTGGCTTCACGCCGTGCGCCTCGCAGATGCGACGCACCTTCGGTAGCGCAAACAGGTCCACGGGGTTCGGTAGCGAGAAGAGCGCCTTCTTGAACCACACCGGCATCGCGCGTAGCCATTTCATCGCCGGATGCAGCACCGGCGTCTCATGCACGCTGAGAAACACCGCCGGTTGCAGATGCACGGTGATCAGCGGCGTGCCGTGCTTCTCCCGCGCCAGCCTTCCGGCGAAGGCGGTGACCGGCGCGAGCATCAGATCGACCTTCCCACAGCTTTCAATGGCCGCGAGATACGGCTCCACCGCCTTCGCCGCGAAATCGAACACCACCTTCGTGCCCTGGCCGACCTTCCAGATCCTCGGATCGCGGATCATCGCCTCAAATTCCTCCGCATTGCCCCACGAAATGAACTCCAGGCCTGCTCGGCGTGCTTGTTCCTCAAACAAACAGGCCGTGATCATCGTCACGCGATGTCCGCGTGCCAGAAGCTGACGTCCCAGCCAGATGAAGGGGAACACATCGCCGGCGCTGCCGAAGGGAAGAAGGAGAAGATGCATGCGGAATGTCATCCGAATGGCGAGGGCGGAAGTCAATCCTCCATCTCCGGTTGCGAACGACGTGCTTCCTGCCGAAAGAACATGGAAGTCCCTCCCCAATCCGTATGCATCCCGCCTGGTTCCACATCGAAAACGAAGCCGAGATCCCCTCTCCGGCCCTCCTGTTCTATCGCAGCCGCATTGAGCACAATTTGAAGCTCATGATCCAGATCGCCGGAGGTGATCCGAAGCGTCTCCGGCCGCATGTGAAGACGCACAAGTGCGCCGAGATCATCGCTTGGCAGGTGGCGCTAGACATCACGAGCTTCAAGGCCTCCACCATCGCCGAGACGGAGATGTGCGCCGCCGCAGGGGCGAAGGATGTGCTGCTCGCCATGCCCTGCGTGGGGCCGAATGCGCACCGGCTCGCGGAGCTGGCGCTGAAGTTTCCTCACACTTCCTTCTCCAGCATCGCCGATGCGGAGGACAGCATCCGCTTTCTCGCTTCCGCCGCCCAGCAGCATCGCGTCACGCTCGGGGTTTATATCGAGATCGACTGCGGCATGGCCCGCACCGGCATCGTGCCCGGTGATGAGGCTGGCTACCTCGCCCGTGTGATGAAGGAGACGCCGATGCTTCAGTTCCGCGGCATTCACGCTTACGACGGACACATTCATGATGAGAGCCTCGATGTGCGCCGCGAGCGCTGCGATGCCGCGTTTGAGTTCGTGCATCAGTTCCGCTGCCGCCTGCAAGGGGAGGGCCTCATCGTCAAAGAACTCGTCGCAGGTGGTTCACCCACCTTCGCCGTGCATGCGAAGTATGCGGACCGCACGCTGAGCCCTGGCACCACGGTCCTGTGGGACTTTGGATATGGGGACAAGCACCCGGATCTGCCCTTTCTGCCCGCTGCGGCCCTCCTCGCTCGCGTCATCAGCAAGCCCGGCCGCAACCGCCTCACGCTCGATCTCGGCCACAAGTCCGTGGCACCGGAGAATCCGCATCCTCGCGTGCGCTTTGAGGAGCTGCCAGACGCCACGCCGGTCATGCAGAGTGAAGAGCACCTCGTGCTCGAAACGGAACGCGCTCATGAGTTTCTCATCGGGCAGGCTCTACACGGCATCCCACGCCATGTCTGCCCCACCGTCTCCATGCATGGCGAGGCGCATGTGATCGAAAACGGCCGCTTCACCACCCGCTGGCCCATCACCGCACGGAACCGCCGGATCACCATCTGATCATGAAGCATTGGCTCCTCAAATCCGAACCGGATGTCTTCTCCTTCGCGGATCTCAAAAAGCGCCCGAAGAAGACCGAACCGTGGAACGGCGTACGCAACTACCAAGTGCGCAACATGATGCGTGATCAGATGCAGGTGGGTGACCTTGGCTTCTTTTACCATTCCAGTTGTCCGCAGCCGGGCATCGCCGGTGTCGTGCGCATTGCGAGCGAGGCCAAGGCGGATGCCACGCAGTTTAATCCGTCCTCGGAATACTTTGATGCTGGCAGCAAGCGCGAGGAGCCTCGCTGGCTGCTCATCGACGTGAAGTGGGAGGCGGATTTCCCCACCTTCGTCACCCTCGAAATGCTCCGCTCCGATCCCGCCTTGGCTGACCTCCTCATCCTCCGCCGAGGCAATCGCCTCTCGATCACCGAAGTGTCCCAAAAGCATTTCGACCGCATCTGCCAGCTCGGCGGATTGTGAGCCATGCCTTTCCCTTACTCTCCTCAATGACCCTCCGCTCTGCACTCTTCCTCGCTTTCACCAGCGCCGCCTTCGCTAAAACGAACACCACCTACACCTTTCCCATCCAGGCCAAGACACCGGAGGAAGAGCTGAAGACGATCCAGTTGCCGGATGGCTATTCGTTGGAGTTGGTTTTGAGCGATCCGCTGATCAAGGAGCCGATGGCGATCGCGTTCGATGGTGATGGCAAAATGTACGTCGTCGAAATGCGCACCTACATGCAGGACATCGACGGCACGGACGAACTGACGCCGAAGAGCCGCATCTCACTCCACGAATCGACGAAGGGCGACGGCGTCTTCGATAAGCACAGCGTGTATCTCGATAACCTGCTGCTGCCCCGCATGGTGCTGCCGCTGGATGATCGGGTGCTCGTCGGCATCACGAACACGAATGACATCACGCTGCAGCGAGATGCGAATGGCGACGGTGTGGCCGATGAGCAAGCGCCCTGGTATGTCGGCGGACCGCGTGGCGGAAACATGGAGCATCAGCCCAGCGGTCTCGTGTGGGGTCTGGATAACTGGATCTACACCACCTACAACGGCTACCGCCTCCGCTGGGCTGGCGAGAAGCAGCCTGCGCTCAAAGAAAGCACCGCGCCGAATGGCGGCCAGTGGGGCCTGGCTCAAGACGACTACGGCAAGATGTGGTGGAGCAATGCGGGCGGCGAGAAAGGCCTGTGGAATTACCAAGCGCCCATTCTGTATGCCGCGATCAATGTGAAGCAGCAGAAGAGCGAGAAGTTCGACACCGTGTGGCCCATCGTCGCGCTCGGCGATTTCCAGGGCGGCCCCGGACGCTTCCACTCGCCGGAGGACAAACGCTTGAACCACTTCACCGGCTGCGCCGGACAGACCGTGTATCGCGGGGATCGCCTGCCGAAGGAGCTT
The DNA here is from genome assembly GCA_040381795.1 of Verrucomicrobiaceae bacterium. Taxonomy (GTDB): domain Bacteria; phylum Verrucomicrobiota; class Verrucomicrobiia; order Verrucomicrobiales; family Verrucomicrobiaceae; genus Prosthecobacter. The sequence goes on from JBEIGR010000185.1 coordinate 7,574, forward strand.
TATGGCAACGTCTTCCTGCCTGAGCCCGTCGGTCGTCTCATCCGTCGTGCCACCGTCGAGATCAAAGACGGCATCACCACGGTCGCGAATCCGTATGAGGAGCAGATGAGCGAGTTCATCCGCAGCAGCGATCCGAATTTCCGCCCGCTCAACATGACCACCGGCCCCGATGGCTGCCTCTACATCGTCGATGCCTATCGCGGCATCATTCAGGAGGGCAACTGGGTCAAACCGGGCAGTTTCCTCCGCGGAGCCATCGAACCCACCGGCATGCAGCACGTCACCAGTCGCGGTCGTGTATGGCGTCTCGTGCACAAGGACTTGAAGCCCGGCCCGCAGCCGAAAATGATCGGCGAAACGCCAGCGCAGCTCGTGGCCCATCTCACGCATCCAAACGGCTTCTGGCGCGACACCGCGCAGCGCATGCTCATCGTCAAAGGCGACAAGTCCGTGGTCCCCGCGCTCGTTGCGCTGCTCAGGCACGACAACCACCTCGCCCGTCTGCATGCGCTTTGGACACTCGAAGGCCTCGATGCCGTCACGCCTGACATTCTCCGCGCTGCGATGAAGGACGAGCACGCGCAAGTCCGCGCCAGCGGCATCCGAGTGGCGGAATCGCTGCTCAAAAAAGGCGACACCGCTTTGATCGCCGACATCCAAGCTCTCAAGGCCGACAAAGACCCCACCGTGGTGCTACAGACGCTTTACACCGCCAAGCACCTCAATTGGCCCAAGTGGAAGGACGAAGCGCAGATGACGCTCATGACCTCCGCCAGCATCGGCGTGAAGGAAATTGGTGCGCAGTTGCTCGTCGAGGCACCGAAGATCAGCGGCAGCTTCACGAAGGACGAAAAGAAGCAGCTCGAACGCGGCCAGGAAATCTTCCGCTCGCTTTGCTTTGCCTGCCACGGCTTTGACGGCGCGGGCATGCCCATCGCTGGCCGCGAAGGTGCCACACTCGCCCCACCGCTCGCTGGATCACGCACCGCCGTGCAGGGCGATGCCATCGTGCGTGTGATGCTCAATGGTCTCGCGGGTCCCATCGACGGCAAAACCTACGAAGCCGCCATGGTCACCATGGCCACTAACAACGACCAATGGATCGCCGATGTCGCCAGCTACATCCGCAAAGCCTTTGGCAACAGCGGTAAGCTCATCACCAACAAGGAAGTCGCCGCCTTGCGCAAAGAACTCGGCAAACGCGTGACCCCGTGGACCATCGAAGAACTCCGCGCCCTCAACCCGCAGCCCTTGCCGAACCGCGCCGCATGGAAACTCACCTCCAGCCACAACGACAAAGAGATCGCCAAAGCCATCGATGGCGACATCGCCACCCGCTGGGACACCCGCAAGCCGCAG
>JBEIGR010000186.1:0-8921 GCA_040381795.1 Verrucomicrobiaceae bacterium
ATGCGCACGGTGAACTGCCGGTCGAGCGACTGCACGGTGCCTGCGGGCGGATCGACGTTTTCACGCCGCAGCGCCTCTTCAATATCGAGCGAGGTGAGATTGCGGGCGGCAAGAGCTTCTCGATTCACCCAGATGCGCAGCGCATAGCGAGTGCCGCCGCTCATGCGCACGCGAGCGATGCCCGGCAGCCGCGAGAAGCGGTCCACGAGATACCTTTCGGCATAATCATTGAGCTCCAGCGTGCTGCGGGTGTCGCTGGCGAGGTTCATGTACATGAGCACCTCGGCGCTGAGTTCCGTTTTGCCCACATTCGGCGGCTCCACCTCCTCCGGCATGGTGGGCAGCACGGGGCTGATGGCCTCGCGGATGTCATTGGCCGCCGCATCGAGATCACGACCGAGATTGAACTCGACGGTGATCTCGGATTTTCCATCCGTGCTGACGGAGGAGATGTTCTTGATGGACTCCACTTGGGAGATGCGATCCTCCAGCCGCTGCGTGATGCGCCGCTCGACGACGCTGGCGGCGGCCCCTCGGTAGTAAGTCTCCACCGTGACGATGGGCGGCTCGATGTCCGGATACTCACGCACCGGCAGCCGTGTGTAGGCCACGATGCCGAAGGCGATGAGGATCAGGTTCATCACCAGTGCCAGCACTGGACGGCGAACGGATGTATCAGAGAGCCACATGCGCTAGACGAGTTTCAGGCGCTTCCGCAGCAGCCACTCAGCTGTGAGCAGAGCGATGGCGGCACCGAACCACCACCAGCTGGACCACAGGATGGTCTCTTTGGTGATGACCTGTTTGCGGTCGAGGGTTTGCAGCAGATTCGGGAGATCGGTGGCGGCCTGTTCTTCGCGGAGAAAGCGCCCACCGCTATTTTGCGCCATCGTTTCGAGCAGCACGCGGTTCATGGTGAGGGCGGCCCACTCAGGATTGCCGATGTCAGACACATGCAGCGAGAGACGAGCGTCGTTTTTCGGCGTGGAAGGGCTTTCCGAGACGGCGACCTCGTAGGTGCCGGCTTTGAGAGGCGGCGTGATGGCACGGTAGATGCCGGGATGCGTCTGATCAGGTTCGAGCTGGAGCGTGGCCACGTCTTTGCCATCCAGCAGGAGGCTGGCACTCGGCTGCGCATCGGAGACGATGTCTCCACGCTCATTGCGAAGGCGCACGCGGATTTCCGAGGTCTCACCGGGCGTATAGCGCAGGCGGTCCGTGCCGATGGCGAGCTGCTTTTGCTCAATCTGGAACGGCGGCGCGGCGATCCATGCGGCGAGCTGCATCCACAGCCGCTGATGATACAGATCCGCCACCTGAAAGCGCCAGCGCCACATCTCATCGGTGCCGAGGTAGAGCACCGCACCGGCTCCCACTTGGCGGAAGACCATCGCGGGATCACCCGCCTTCACCAGCGTGATGGAGGCTGGCTGCGGCTCGACGTGAGCATGCCAGGTGAGCTTGGGCAGCGTGGGCCAGAGCGTGGCATTGGCACTGGGGCTATCGCTGAGGCGCAGGGCCTCGAAACGCTGACCATCGGTGGTGAGCTCGAGGCTGGTGGGCTTCACCTCATTGGCGTTATTGAGAAAACGCACCGGCATGAGCGAAGCGGCTTTGCCATTGGCCCACGAACGCAGATGACCGCGCTGCCCATCGAGCAGGATGAGACCACCGCCGCGTTTTTCGACGAATTCGACGATCCAATCGAGGTGCTCGCTTTTGAAACGCGAGAGCGCCACATCGCCGAGGATGATCAAATCATAGGTGAGCAGGTCATCGCGAGTTTTTGGGAAGTCGGTTTGCAGCGAGCCTTTGGCCGCGTCCTCCGCGAAGTCGTCGAAGATCATCGAGGCCTGCCAGCGATCATCGCGATCCAAGTGGCTGTGCAGGTAACGCGTCTCCCAGCGAGGGCGACCATCCAAGATGAGAGCTTTGCGCTTCTTTTCGAGCAGGTGAATGGCGAGCTCGCGGTGGTTGTTGGCGCGGGTCTTTTCCAAGGCGGCCCGATCCCCACTCGCCGCGACGCGGATGGTCACGCTGCGCAGTGTCTTGTCACGCATCCCCGGCAGTGCGGGCGGCAGCGAGGCCACGGGAAACATGAAATCGAAGCTCTTGCTGCCTTTGCCATCGGTGGTGAAATCCTTCTTCCACAGCGTCTTGCCCTGGCTGTCGATCTGCACGCTGGCGGGAAGCCCGGCAGGCATGCTGTCCTGGATGGTGAGGCGGCCTTGGAAGTTCTCCTTCGAGAACACCGACTCCGGCGCGACGACTTCGAGCAGCGAGAGATCCGGCGGTGGCACCTCCGTGCCGAAGCCAATGGTGAAAACAGGCACGCCCGCGGGCTTCATCGCGCTGCTGAATTCCTCCGGGGAGCCGCTGGTATTGTGCTGACCATCCGTGAGCACCACGAGTGCCGTGCCGGGTGTGCTGGGGCCGAGGGCGGAACGCAGGGACTGATCGAGATTCGTGATCGGCGTGGTGGCAGGCAGATCGAAAGCCGTGGGAGGCTCTCCCGAGGTGTCTTTGCCGCTTTGGCGATACCACCAGAGGCGCTGTGTGGTATTCCCGCGAAGGGCCACCAGCTCCACATCCTGCGTCTCGGCCAGCTTTTTGAGCAGCGGCATGGTTCCCTTCAGCAGAAGATCCTCCGCACGCTGGAAACGCGATTTCGTCGTCGTGTCCGATTTCTCCGTGGCATCATCGGTGAGCTGCATGCTGGCGGAGCTATCCACCGCGATGATCACGCGGCCGAGCTGGCGCAGCGTGGTCACATGCCGCAGCACAGGCCCTGCGAGGGCCAAAACAAGGATGAAAACCGCCAGCGATCTGAGCAGTGCGGGAACCTTGGCCAGCAGGCTACTCGCCAACCTCGACTCACGGCGGTAGAGAAACCACATCGCCACTGAGAGCCCGAATGCCAACGCGATGACCGGCAGGGGCGGATAGCCGCCGGTGAAGCGAAGGGTGGTTTCAGTAAGGCTGGGCATGCGGGAGGTTTCGGGAGTCCGTCAGATGGCGGAGATCGGCAGGCATTTCAACGCTCCGCGGATGCTTCCTTGCACAAAAAAGCGCGGGGAAGGCTGTTCACCTTCCCCGCCGTTGCAAAAGAGTGGATCGGCCGCTTCACCGCTCCGTGAATTGCCCGAGAGCGCGGAACTTCTGATAGCGGTCATCGAGGAGCTTCGGCGTCTTCACCTTGGAAAGCTCGGTGATGGCAGCGAGGAGCGCTTCTTTGAGGGACCCCGCCGCGGCCGCGATGTCGTTGTGCGCTCCGCCAAGAGGCTCGGGGATGACGCCATCAATGACGCCGAGGTTCTTCAAATCTGGGGCGCTGAGTTTCAAGGCTGTGGCGGCCTCCGGGGCGTGCTTGCGATCCTTCCAAAGGATGGCGGCACAGCCTTCTGGGCTAATGACAGAGTAATAAGCGTTCTCCATCATGAGCACGCGATCCGCGATGCCGATGCCGAGAGCGCCGCCGCTGCCCCCTTCACCGATGACGACGGCGATGACGGGTGTCCGGAGCAGCATCATCTCACGCAGATTGAAGGCGATGGCCTCGGCGATGTTCCGCTCCTCGGCTCCGATGCCGGGGAAGGCTCCGGGGGTGTCGATGAGGGTGACGATGGGCAGGCCAAACTTCTCCGCCATGCGCATCACACGGAGCGCCTTGCGATAGCCCTCGGGATGGGCGCTGCCGAAATTGCGCAGCAGGTTCTCTTTCGTGTCGCGACCCTTTTGATGGCCGATGATGGCCACACGCTGGCCGCCGATGGTGGCAAAGCCAGCCGGCATGGCGTTGTCATCGCCAATGTGGCGATCACCGTGAAGCTCGACGAACTCGTCGCAGATGTGCTTCACATAATCCAGCATGTAGGGACGGTTCAAGTGACGGGAGATTTGCACGCGTTGCCATGGGTTGAGGCTGGCGTGCGTGTCACGCTGGAGCTTGTCGAGTTTCGCTTCGAGGTCAGCGATTTGCGAGGTCAATTTATCGGAAGGCTTGGTGGTGGCCTTAGCCTGCAAGGCTTCAAGTTCATCACGGAGCTTCTGGATGGGCTTTTCGAATTCGAGGAGTTGTTTCATGGCGGAGGAAAGGGGTGTGTTGAGTGAAGTTAGCGGGCGACATCGACCTTCGAACCCTTGCGCAGGAGGGCGAAGAGCTCTTCGAGGTCCTCGCGGGCGAGGAAAATGCCGGATTCAGGTGGAGGAGGTGGCGTGGTGGGCACGGCGGCGATGGCTGGCTCGGCTTTCGCAGCCGCTGGAGCAGGCTCGGGCACGGCGACGGCTTTGCCAATGGCCGGGACGCGGAAGCTGAGGCCATTTTTGCTGGTCGGAATCCACTTCTCGGCCTCGTGGTAACGCAGATCGGTGCTCTGCACGATCTTGCCTTCAAGCTGCGCGGACTTCACCCCCACCTCGTAGGAACCGGGCACCTTCGTCGAGGGCGGGAGCTGGATCTCTTTCGCCGTGAAGAATTTGAAGGGGTAATCCTTGCCGTTCACATGGCGGAAGAGGATGACCTGCTTTTTGGCGACGGAGATGCCGAGATTAAACTGAATCGGAGCGACCGTGAGGCGATCGCCCGGCTGGAGAGTGGTGCTCATCATGCCATTGAGGCGGAGGATGAAATCGACGTTCGTCTGGTTCTTCTGGGCGATGAGATTGAGCGAATCGCCGGGCTGCACGATGTACTCCTTCTTCCCGGCCATGTAGGAGGGCGAGAAGAGCTGGTCCATGTTGATCTCGCCGATGATGCGGCGGGCCTCGGGACAGGTGGCGGAGTCCGGGAACTGCTGGAGCAGCTTGTAGAGCGCATCGCGGCCGTCATTGATGCTGCCGCCACGGATCAAATCCACCGCCGCATCGAAGCGGCGTGCGCCGGGATCGAGGCGGGGGCGGTCTTTGCCCTTCATCGCGGCGAGGTCTTTCTCCACCATCTGCTCGCGCAGGAGGATGTTTTCATACAGCCACCAGCCCGACGCGACGACGCCCGCGAAGAGGCCCATCACGATCAAAAAGAGCAGGAGCTTGAACTGAGCCTTTGCCATGTTGGTTTAGCCGAGGAGGCCGCGGCGCTTGAAATCGAAGATGTTGATGTTGGAGGACTTCTCGATCATCTCGACGGTGAATTTGAGAAGGCAGATTTCCCAGGTGTCATCCACGCCTTGGATGATGGCGCGGGCGGGATTGCCGGAGATGCGGAGATCGGCTTTCAGCTTGCCGCAGACTTCCTCCATGGATTCATGCACGATCTGCTCCTGCACGTCGGTTTTGCGGAACTGGAAGCCGTATTTGAGGATCGCCAGCTTGTGGAGGTGCTGCTTCAAAAAGTCGCCAAAAGCCTCCGCCTCGTCACCGAAGCCCTCAAAGCCGAAATTCTGCTCCGGGTCAGGCCGCAGGATGAGCGGCTTTTCCGCCGTGATGCGCCCTTCCCGCACACGGACGGCTCCCACCGTGTCCATCAGCTCGGAGACGAGCTGAAACTCGAACTGCGTCGAGCCAAAGGTATCGATGCGGCGGTCCGGCTCATGGAGAACGTGGGTATTCTCCAGGGCGTATTGGAAGTCGTATTCAGTGGGCATGTGGGGGCGGCGGAGACTAGACGGAGGGGGCGTGAGGGCCAGCGTTTTCTCATCTTCGCGGCCCCAGAGGCCGCGGTTTGAGACTGAGAGCGTCAAAGTCGAAGGAGAGAGTCTCCTGAGCGTCCTGCTAGCCCCGCATTCTGGCGAATGCGCCTACATCACACCTCGTAGGCTCGTTCGCCAGAACGAGGGATTCGTGAGTTTCGCCAGAGGCCCCTCTGCTTGGCCCTTTTCTGGCAGCACTTCCAGCCTCTCTGTTAAACGATGCGCATGATGAAGCTCGGGAATTGCTTGCTGCCCTGCCTCGCCCTGATCGCGGCGGGGGAGGGCTTTTCCCAATCGAGTCCCGCCAAGATCCGCCCAGACCGCTTCGCCGGCCTCCATTACCCGGAGGATGCTCGTGAATTCAGTGGCTGGCGTCACCACGGCTAGGACATCCCCGTCTGGGACGTGCATCCCGAGCTGCCGAAGAATGTCTTCACCTTCGCCCGGCTGCGCTATCCCTACCGCAGCGGCTCTCGCTGGCAGGCGGACTACCCCGAGGCGGAATTGCACCTCTCCTGGCGGCTGCACCAGCTCACCTCGATCCTGGTGAACCCCTACCCCGTCATCGTCGATCTGGAGGCGGAGCAGCTCCGCGAGCACCCGTTTCTCTTCATCTCCGAGCCCAGCAACATGAGCCTCAGCGACGAGCAGGCCCGGCTGCTCGGCGATTACCTGCAAAACGGCGGCTTCATCCTCATCGATGACTTCTGGGGCGGCGACGAATGGCGCCTCTTCGCCCCCACCTTGAAGCGCATCTGGCCGGACAGCGATCCCGTCGAGCTCACGCACGCGCATCCCCTCTTCCACTGCGTCTTTGATCTCCAGGAGCCGCCGCAGGTGCACAGCAACGTCTTCTGGGATCAGATGCGCCGTTCGGGACGCTCCACCCTGAGCAACGAAATCCGCCCCGATGCCGCCGTGCCCATCTTCCGCGCCCTTTACGACACCCGCGGCCGCATGGTCATGCTCATCTGCCTCAACAACGACCTCGGCGACGGCTGGGAGCAGGAAGCCTTCGATCCCGACTACTTCCGCGAAGTCTCCGAAAAACACGCCTTCCCGCTCGGCATCAACATTGTGTTCTACGCGCTCACGCACTGAAACCTGAACAAAATGCCGGGCATGAATGGCACTCATTTAAGGCCGGTCGTCGTCATTTTTTGGCCGGAAAAACACTGGTTTTGCAGGTGGTTTAAAAAGATCAAAATGTTGGCTTTGGGGGTACAACGATCGTGTGCGCACAGGGTTCAAGCCGCATGGCACTTCTCACCTGTTTTCTGCCCCACTTCCCTCGCACTCTCCAAGGTCGTGCGAAGACCTCCGCCTCCAGCCGCGTCGTCAACGAACTGCAAAAGCTACGAGACCTCGCACTGCCAGATCTGGCCGCCCTGCTCGGTTCCCTGTTGCCCGCCGACTTCTTCGCCAAAGCACCCGATGCCAAGGCTCAGCGCGAACGTCTTTACCCGCCGGTGACGCTCTTCTGGGCCTTCCTTTTCCAGGTGCTCAACCCCGCCATGCCCTGTCAGGAGGTCGTCGGCAAGCTCCGTGCCTGGGCGCTCACACGCAGCGAGCGGCGCGGCAAGCCCTCGCTGGGCACTGCCGCTTACTGCCAAGCACGCTGCGGTCTGAGCCTGCGCTTGCTTGAGGCCGTGTTTGACGAGTTGCGCGGCCACCTATGCCGCCGCGCCTCCTCTGCCTGGCTGTGGTGCGGGCACCAAGTCAAAGTGCTTGATGGCACAAGCTTCTCCATGCCCGACACACCGGAGAACCAAAAAGAATGGCCCCAGCCCCGCACGCAAAAGAAGGGCTGTGGCTTCCCCGTCGCCAAAATGCTCGGCGTCTTTTGCCTTTCCACTGGCGCATGGCTCGGCCACGCCTTGTCGAAGTGGTGCTGCCACGACCTGGGCCTGTGGCAAAGCATCCGTCACCTGCTGGACAAGGGAGATGTGCTCGTCGGCGACGCCGGGTTCTGCGCCTACGCCCTGATGGCCGAGCTCAATGCGCATGGAGTGCACACTGTCTTCCGCCTGCACCAAAAGCGCCCTAAAGACATGCGCAGAGGCAAGAAGCTCGGGAAAGACGACCGCCTGCAAGTTTGGAGCAAGCCCGCGCAGCGCCCCGCAGGCAGCCCTTGGAAAAAACGAGTATGGAACAAGCTGCCTGCACAGCTCGAAGTGCGCATCGTGCGCGTGAAGATCGAGCGCAAAGGCTTCCGCACTCGCTGCCTGTGGATCGCCACCACCTGCACTGATCCGGTGCGCTATCCCGCGCAACAGCTCGCCGAGCTGTATTATCGGCGCTGGAGCATCGAGCTGTTTTACCGCGACATCAAAACCACGATGCACATGGAGGTCATGCGCACCAAAAGCCCCGACATGGTGAGAAAGGAACTGCTGATACACGCCATCGCCTACAACGCCCTGCGGGCACTGATATTGGAAAGTGCCAACGAGCATCAACAGGAGCTAGGACGCATCAGCTTCAAAGGCGCAGCGGACCTACTGCGGCAATGGCTGCCCCAAGCCGCCGCCTGCCATGAACAACCGCGCAAACTGGCGAAGTGGCATGACGAGCTTCTGGAAGCCATCGCCAGCGTGCAAAACCCGCTACGACCTGGAAGGCAGGAGCCCAGAGCCAAAAAACGACGCCCCAAATCCTACCAACTGCTCACCAAACCCCGCCACCAGTTCAAAGAAATTCCCCACCGCGAACGCTACCGCGTTGCCGCTTAAGTGAGTGCCATTCTTGCCTGGCAAATAGTGCAAACATCGGTGCACCTTGCCTCTTCGCCACGCACTACCACGAGATCACCGCGCTCGCGCAAAGCCGCCGCGCCGTGAAGAACTACAACGTCGCCGTGAAGGAGTGGAACCAGCAGATCATCTTCCTCCGCAAGATTCTCCCCGGCTGCGCCGAAAAAAGCTACGGCATCCAAGTCGCCCGCCTCGCCGGCCTCCCCGAAAACGTCATCGCGAGAGCCAAAGAAGTCCTCCAACAACTCGAATCCGGCCACCAGCCCGCTGAGAGCGTCAAAGAAGTCCCCGTCTCCACCAGCGTGCCCGCGAAGACGAGGAAGAAAGCCGTGAGCGATGCGGACGCGGGGCAGATGGTGTTGTTTGGGTGAGCAAGATAATTCTTGCCGTCACTGGACACAGCCACAACACTTCAAGAAAGCATGAAATCGCTGATTCTTACTGTCTGTACTCTGGCTCTCTCCGCCTCTTTGTCCTTTGCTCAGGCAACGCCATCAGACATTCTGAAGGATTACCAGCAGAAAGCAGCAGCAGCGTTGGA
>JBEIGR010000187.1:0-8909 GCA_040381795.1 Verrucomicrobiaceae bacterium
CTGCACGGTGACATTTTGATTTTGCACCGGTGCATTTTCGTTCTGCACGGTGACATTTTGATTTTGCACCGGTGCATTTTCATTCTGCACAGTGACATTTCGGTTTTGTGCCGGTGCATTCCCGTTTTGCACGGTGGCATTTTGATTTTGCACCGATGCATTTTCGTTTTGCACGGTGACATTTTGATTTTGCACCGGTGCATTTTCATTCTGCACGGTGACATTTCGGTTTTGTGCCGGTGCATTGGAAGAATGTTTTCATTCTTTTTGGCTCGGCGACGCGGGCGAAGCTGTTCAAGAGATCCGCATGGAGGGCATTGGAGGGCCTTTTTGCCCTGAATGTCGCGGTTTCGAGGTGATTGGGGGGGCAGGAACGCAGACTGGCAGGTCAAAGAGTGGTCCCTTTGGCCTCAACGAAGGCTGTCTTTGAACTGCAAAAGCTGCAGCCGATGGACTGACCGCGCGGTGGATCAAGCCCCAAGCCACAACAGTCAGCGAACTGGCTGCTGCGCACTCAATGTGCCTGGAGCCAGTTCGTGCCAGTGCCGGCCTCGACCTCGGCCTGAACGCCGTGGGGGAGGTGGATGGCGTTTTTCATGGCATCGAGGATGATCGTGCGGGCTTGATCGGCTTCACTGGCGGGCATTTCGAAGAGGAGTTCGTCATGTACCTGGAGGAGCATGCGAGTTTGCAGGCCGGCTTTCGTGAGGGCGGTATCGACGTGGATCATGGCGAGCTTGATCATATCGGCAGCGGTGCCCTGGATGGGGGTATTCATGGCGACTCGCTCGGCCTGACCGCGGATGGTGGCATTGGCGCTGGTGATATCGCGGATGCTGCGGCGGCGTTTGGTGAGGGTCTCGACGTAGCCGTGCGTTCTGGCTCGGGCGACGATCTGGTCCATGAAGCCTTTGATGCCGGGGAACTGCTGGAAGTAGTTCTCGATGATGGTGGCAGCTTCGGCGCGTGGAATGCCGAGACGCTGGCTGAGGCCGAAGGCGCTGATGCCGTAGATGATGCCGAAATTGACCATCTTCGCCGTGCGGCGCATCTCGGGCAGCACGCCGTCAAGAGGCACGCCATAGACGCGGGCGGCGGTGGCTTGGTGAATGTCGTGGCCTTGGGCGAAGGCTTCGATCATGGCTGTATCGCCGCTGAGAGCGGCCATGACGCGGAGTTCGATCTGTGAGTAGTCGGCGCTCATCAAGATCCAGCCGTCTTCGCCGGGAACGAAGGCTTTGCGGATCTCGCGGCCGAGATCGGAGCGAATCGGAATGTTTTGCAGGTTCGGATTGCTGCTGGCCATGCGGCCGGTGGCGGCCATGAGCTGATGGAAGGTGGTGTGAACTCGACCGGTGACCTTTGAAACGGCATGCGGCAGCGCTTCGACGTAGGTGCTGTTGAGTTTCGTGACTTCGCGGTAGTCGAGGATGTCCTGAATGATGGGATGCAGGCCCATGAGTGACTGGAGGACCTGCTCGTTCGTCTGATACTGGCCGGTGGCGGTCTTCTTGGGCTTGTCGATGAGCTTCAGGCGGTCAAAGAGCACCTCGCCGAGCTGCTTGGGGCTGTTGAGGTTGAAGGGGCCGCCGGCATTCTCCTGGATGCGTTTTTGGAGTTCCTGCGCCTTCTTTTCGAGTTCGATGCCGTATTCGCGAAGCGCCTGCACATCGATCTTCACGCCGAAGTTTTCCATCTTCGTGAGCACGGGAACGAGGGGCGATTCGATGGACTCGAAGACATACGTTTGCTCCTTCAACTCGGGACGCATCTTCGCGGCGAGCTGCCAGGTGACATCGGCATCTTCGGCGGCGTAGTCGGCGACCTTGCGGGCATCCTGCGCGGCGACATCGGCCATGGTGGCTTGGCTGAAGAGATCGTCCTTCTCAGTGCCGATGAGCGCGGTGATGGGCACGGGCGTGTAGCGCAGGTAGGTTTCCGAGAGGTAATCCATGCCGTGGCGCTGATCGGGGTCGATCAAGGAGTGCGCCAGCATGGTATCGAAGAACGGCCCGCGGACCTCGATGCCATGTGCGAGGAGCACGCTGAGGTCGAACTTGAGGTTGTGGCCGATTTTCTCCGGGCCCTCGCGAGTGAACAGATCGCGGAATTCTTCGAGCACGGCCTTCGCAGTAGCTTTTTCGCGGGGGAAGTGCACAAACCAGCCTTCGTGAGCTTTCCACGAGAAGGCGATGCCGACGATCTGCGTATCGCGAGGATCGAGGCCGGTCGTTTCGAGGTCGAAGCAGTAGCTCTTTTGCTCAGCGAGCCGTGCGAGGAGGTTTTGACGTTCCTCGGCAGTTTGAACGAGGTGATACTCGTGCGGCGTATCGGCGATGGTGGTGAGCTCGGCCTCCACGGGTTTCGTGACCTCCTCCATCGCGAAAAGCTCGCCTGAAGGCGCTTCCGCGGCCGTTTTGCGACCGCGACCAGCTTTGAAGTCATCGCCGAAGAGGCGGCGGCCAAGGGCATTGAACTCGAATTCGGTCAAGAAGGCCTTCAGCGCCTCGTCGTCGTGCGGTTTGACGACGAGTTCGGGGAGTTCCATCTCGAACGGCATGTCCGTGAAGATGGTGGCGAGCTTTTTAGAGAGGATGGCGTCGTCGCGGCTGGCTTCGAGCTTCTCCTTCTGCTTGCCTTTGAGCTGGTCGAGGTTCTCGAGGAGGTTTTCGACGCTGCCGAACTGCTGGATCAGGGCGGTGGCGGTCTTTTCGCCGAAGCCTTTGACGCCGGGGATGTTGTCCACGGCATCGCCCATGAGCCCGAGGATGTCGATGACCTGCGAGGGGCGCTCGATGCCCCAGCGTTCGCAGATTTCCTTCACGCCGAGGATTTCGGTATCGGCACCCTGGCGGCCAGGTTTGTAGATTTTGACATGCTCGGTGACGAGCTGGCCGAAGTCCTTGTCCGGCGTGACCATGAAGGTTTCGAGGCCCGCTTTGTCCGCCCGGGCGGCTATGATGCCGATGATGTCGTCCGCCTCGTAGCCATCGCGAATGAGTAGGGGCACGTTCATGGCCTGGAGGAGGCGTTTCACCTGCGGGATGGCCATGGCGATGTCCTCGGGGATCTCCTCCCGCTGGGCTTTGTAGGCCGGGAACATCTCATGACGTGGCGTGGGCGCGGAGGTGTCGATGGCGACGCCGAGATGGGTGGGCTTCTGATTGTGCAGGATGTCCAGCAGCGTGTTCGCAAAGCCGTAGAGGGCGGAGGTGTTCACGCCATCGCTCGTGCGGATGGGGTTTTTGATGAAGGCGAAGTGGGCGCGGTAGATCAGCGCCATCGCGTCGAGGAGGAAAAGCCGGTCGGACATGTGCGGGAGCCTGTAAGCAGGCCGGGGGCTGGCGCAAACCGCATGGTGGAAGCCCGAAAACTCCGCTTCTCAGCCGATCTGAATAGCCAGACTGGCTCCATTGAGAGGCCCAAACTGAAATTTTAGAAAAAGATTGCGAAAACCATGAAGTTGATAGAATAATTAAGGTATCTGAAATATTTACTATTCCCGGTTTGCCATGAAAAGACCCATTCTCGCCTCCGTCGCAGCATTTGCAGCCAGCGCCGCACTTGCCTCTGCCCAGTATGGCCCGCCTCCAGCCGGCTACGGCACCATGGGAATGGCTCCTCCCCCTACGTCAGCCCCGCCCCCGAGCGTGCCTGCCTATCCGAATTCTATGCCACCGCCGATGGTTAGTAGCGCAGTGACCCCTCCACCCGTGGGCTATACCGATCCCTACGCCGCTCCACCGCCTCCAGGAGGCATGGCCTCAATGCCGCCTCAAGGGACTTCCCCTTATGGAGCGCCTCCACCAGCCCCTGGCACTTATGGTGGCCCTGCGGACATGGGTTACGGAGGTGCTGTGGCTCCCGGCATCGTGAACTACAACTACCTCGAACTGACCTACCGCTATATCCAACCCAAGAGCAAAGGCCTCGATGGTGCCAATACCATCGGCGGCACCCTGAGCGTGGCGCTCTTTGAACCATTGTTCCTGAAATTCGGTGCTTTTTGGGGAAGTGGCAAAGGAGCTGGCACCGCAGGTGCAACCAACAGCGATTATGACTTTGCCGCGATCCAGGCCTCGGTGGGCTTCCACACTCAATTGCTCGATCAGCGCCTGCAATTCACAGGCGAAGCGGGCATGCAATACGCCAATCTGAAATCCACTAACACGGCGGCCAGCTTTAGCGATGGCTCCTTGTTTATCCGGCCAGCTCTGCGTTTTGCCCCCACCGACGCCATCGAAGTGCAGGCCGGGGTGACGGTCAGCAGCGCTGACAAATATGACAGCAAGGTACTCGACCTGAGCGGCTACTTCCGCGTCATGCCCAAGGTCGATGTGGGTATCGGTGCTGACTTTGGCGATTCCACCCGCGGCTTCCGCGGCAATGTCCGCTTCCGCTGGTAAAACGGCCATTCCGCAACTCCAGCCTTTCAACTACGCCTCAACCAAGACCAATAAAAAAGCCAGCCGGGAAACCGGCTGGCTTTTTTAATGAAATTCAAATCGTAAGGATTACTCAGCGTGGTCTTCGACGTAGCGAACAACATCGCCGACGGACTGAAGCTTCTCAGCTTCTTCATCGGGAACGTCGATGCCGAATTCTTCCTCAAACGCCATGACGAGCTCGACAGTGTCGAGGGAGTCGGCACCGAGGTCCTCGATGAACTTGGCTTCCTGGGTGACCTGTTCGGGATTCACGCCGAGCTGCTCAACGATGATGTCTTTGACCTTATCTTGGATGTTGTCTGCCATGTGTTTAGGGGGTGGTAAGTGCGGCGGAGCTTTAGAGGTTGGAAATGCTTTGGCAAGAGAAAAAATCGCGCCTTTTCAGGCCTCGATTCAGCCTTCGTCGTGGGACGTTTCCTGAGCGATTTGCGGAGAGGCCACCTCAGGCTCAGGTTCTGCCACTTTTTCGATCAGTTCGCCATTGAAGCGACCAAGCAGCCTGGTGAGCACTTGGTCCGCGCCTCCATACATCAAATCATCGATGACAGCCTTCTTCTCGCGGCTCTCGCCCCCGGTCTTATACCAAGCGTAAGCCAGACCCTGCTTATCCCACTTGCGTTTATCCACGCGAAAGACATCCGCGAAGGCCACTTTCAAGCCGCCAGGCGTCACGAAATGATCCACCTCGCCACGCAAGACGGTATTTTTGCGAAGCAGGACGATCACGCCCACCGCTAGCGCCGCCACGAGGCAGCCATAGCCAAAGTAAAACTGCTCCGCGATCTCCCGCTCCGTGTAGGGATGCGGCTCCTCCTTCCAGCCATGCGCGGCGGCGTAGGTCACCCACTTCGGCGGTTCGCCATCGGTGCCGGTGGGCATGCCCTTGGCCTTTTGCTCGGCGATCCATTGATCGAGCGTGCCAGCCTTTTTGGCCGCATCAAAGGTGGCCACGAATTCGCTATCAAACCACTTCTTCTTCTTCGCGATCTCCACCTCCTTCGGGTAGCCGACACTGCCATCGTAGAGGAAATAAGCGCCGAAGAAGGCAAACATGGCCGCCATCATGGCACGGCGTTTGAAATACCAGGGCGTGACGCGGCAGACGATGGAGGCGGAGGGATCGACGGGGGCTGGTTCCATGTGGGCGATCCATGCGCCGCGCCCTAACGCCGCGCAACCAACGTTTTGCGTGAAGAAATTTGCTCCGTGATTGCAACCGCAGCGGGCTTTTCATCGCATGAAACACGTCTATCTGATCCGCGTCACAAACCACCCCAAAAACCATGATCCACTTCGATCCCCTCTACCTCATCATCATGCTCGGCACCACCGCGCTGGCCATGTGGGCCTCCTGGCGTGTCAAAGCAGCCTACAACCGCTACTCGCAGGTGCCCGCCATGTCCGGCCTCAGCGGTGCCCAGATCGCCCAGCGCATCCTCGACCTCAACAACATCAATGACGTCGAGGTCGTGCCCACGCACGGCCTGCTCAGCGATCACTACGATCCGCAGAATAAAAAGCTCGTGCTGTGCGAAGAAAACTTTTACGGCACCAATGTGGCCGCACTGGGTGTGGCCGCTCACGAGGCTGGGCACGCCATCCAGCACAAGCAGCTCTACGCTCCACTCCAGTGGCGCATGGCCGCCGTGGGCATCACCACCATGGCCGGGCAAGCCATCCCGTTCATCGGCTTCGGTCTCTTTTACCTCGCGCCCAAAATCGCCATCCCTGCCCTAGCGATCTGCTTTGGCATCGTGATGGTCTTCCAGCTCATCACTCTGCCGGTCGAGTTTGATGCCACGGCCCGGGCCAAGCGCATCCTAGCTCACACCGGTGCCGTGGCTCCCGGCCAGGAAACCGAATCCATGGGCAAAGTGCTCGATGCGGCCGCTCTGACCTATGTCGCCGCCTTTATCGGCTCCCTCGCCACCTTCCTTTACTACATCCTCCAGATGATGGGCGGACGCAGGGACGAGGAATAACAGCCCGCCCAAAATATCGACCTCCAAAGCGGCGTATGGGAAACCATGCGCCGTTTCTTTTTCGCCCTCGTTTTGCCTCTCACAGCCTTCGCGGAGGAAATTCCAAAGCTGCGAGGCCTCAGCCGGACTCATCTGCTCCAAATCGATGCTTCCGGTCAGGATGCCAAGACCGCCGAAGAATGGCAAAAACGCCGCACGGAGGCTCTCGAAGGTTTCAAAGCCGTCGCGGGCCGTTTGCCGGGAAAAGAGCTGCGATGTGCTCTGAAGCCTCGAATCATCGAGGAAGTCGATTGTGGCACCTATGTGAGGCGACTCGTCACCTACCACTCGCAGCCGGGTGGAAGCGTGCCCGCCTACCTCTGCATCCCGAAAAAGGCACTCGCAGGTGAAAAGGCCCCGGCTGTGCTCTGCCTGCATCCCACGGAGAACAAAATCGGCTTCAAAGTCGTCGTCGGGCTCGGTGGCAAGCCGCACCGGCAATACGCCGCCGAGCTTGCGGAACGTGGATTCGTCACGTTGGCCCCCAGCTACCCATTGCTGGCGGATTACCAACCCGATTTGAAAGCCTTGAACATGGCCAGCGGCACTATGAAGGCCATCTGGGATAACATCCGCGGCCTCGACTACCTCGAAACCCTACCCTTCGTCGATGCCTCGCGCGGCTTCGCCACCATCGGGCACTCGCTCGGCGGGCACAATTCGATCTACACCGCCAACTTTGAACCCCGCATCAAGGTGGTCGTTACGAGCTGCGGCTTTGATTCGCTGCTCGATTACTACGGCGGAAATATCAAAGGCTACGTTCAGGAGCGGTATATGCTAAAAATGGCAGATTACCTCGGCCGCCCACAGGAGGTGCCATGGGACTACTACGAGCTCATCGCCGCCCTCGCTCCACGCCATGTCTTTGTGAATGCCCCGCTGAAGGATGCAAACTTCCGCCACGACAGCGTGGACCGCATCGCCGCCGCCGCCGAGCCAGTCTTCCGGCTCCACGGAGCGGGTGGGCACCTCATCGTGCGCCACCCTGACTCCGATCACGACTTCCCGGATGCAGAACGCTTCGAGGCATACGACCTCCTTGAGAAAGTCCTGCGAAGCCGCTGAGCTTAATCCTTCAGCTTCTTCAAGAGATACTCCGTCGCTGTTTTCGCCCCGCCTTCCACACCCGGATAAAACAGCTCACAGGCCACACCATTGGCTTTGCAGTGCTCTTGAAGCTTCACCCCGAAGTTCGCGGTATGCGTGGGGTCTTTCTCATCCTTGCCCATGTTCGGCACGGCATTGAAGCTCATGTAAATCGCCGGATCGTCACTGCTGACGAGAGCGTAGGGCGAGTACTCGGCGATCCATGGCAGGATCTTCTCACGAGCAGCCAGGAAGGCCTCAAAGGTCGGACGCTCCTTGCCCACGAGAAACGCATGGCCGCCGTATTTGCTGTTCGGCGTCCATTCCTTCATCTGCTGCGGGTCCAGCGTCGTCTGCGCACCCATCACCGCTGCGCACCACAGGCGTGTGGACTCACGGGCGATCGGATCGCTGCTCTTCGGATCGGCGAGATCGGGGTGGAAGGCCAGCCACAGGCTGCTGCAAGCGCCCGCACTGCCTCCACTGGCACCGATGCGAGCTTTGTCGATGTTCCACTCCGCCGCCTTGCTGCGCACCGTTTGCAAAGCCAGTGCCGCATCATGCAGCGGAGCCTTCACCGGCGGCACCACCTCCTGCGCCTGCGAGATGTAGCGGTAATTGATCGAAACGACGCTGATGCCCTCTTTCAAATATGGCTCCACGGCGATCCCCGCCTTGTCCCCGCCCATCCAGCCGCCGCCGTGGATGAAAAACAGCACCGGCGTCGGCTTGTCCGACTTCGCCTGCCAGAAATCGAGCACGTTCCGCTCATGCGGGCCATACTTCAGGTTCGCTACCGTTGGCGCAGGGTTCTTCGGATAGACTTTTTTTGCTGGAGCCTTCTTGGCCGGAGCCTCGGCTTGCTTGACGGGAGCTTGCGCCAACAGAGGAAGGCTGGCGAGCAGTAGAAGGGAGAGTGTAAGTTTCATGGTGGAAACTTGAAACGCACAGCCCAACATCTTTCTGGCATAGACGCCCGCCATCCCGGCCCAAATCCAAGAGCATCTGCTCAAGCCATCTGGTCAAGGCGAGCCAAAGTAAAATACGTCTCCTGAACCATGAAGCGTCACACGTCGAAAAGCCACGCAGTTCCTCCCACCAGCTCCTGCTCGCATTCAGACCTCAGCAAACCAGCCTATTTCGTCCGTTTCGAGACGTGAGCCCTGACGAAGTTGAAGAGAAGGCCAAAAACACCTTGCGCACCCGTTGTGCCGTGCTCCTATCCGCCCTCCGAAAATTCGGAAATGGCTCGGTAGCTCAGTCGGTAGAGCAGGGGATTGAAAATCCCCGTGTCGGCGGTTCGATTCCGTCCCGAGCCACCTCTGGAACCCTTGATTTTACGAGGTTCCAG
>JBEIGR010000188.1:0-8874 GCA_040381795.1 Verrucomicrobiaceae bacterium
ATTGCCGGAGGGCGGACCGCTGCGGCGACCGAGGATGATGAAGCGTGTTTGCGTGGCGTAGGCCTTCGGTGAGGAGGCCAGCACACGCAGGCCGTGCAGTTCCGCACCGAGCGGCGTGCCCAGCGCGGCGATGCCATCCTCGCGGGCGGCTTCTTCCGCAGCCAGACTGGAACTGGAGCACTCGATCAAACGGGCACCCGGGAACTGCTCCACCAGCCACGGGCGGCAATGGGCGATCATCTGCGGATGACCATGAATGGCGGTGACCGGCTTCGATGGATCTCGAAGCATCACGGCGGCATCCGCCTTCCACAAAATTTCCGCGTAGATGCGCAGCTCGCTGCCAGCTAAATGGTCGAGCGTGTGATGCACCGCGCCCTCGCTGGAGTGCTCGATGGGCAGCACGCCGTAATCGACCTCATGCGCCGCCACGCGGTTGAAAACAGCCTCCGTGCTAGCCTCCGCCACATACTCCACGCAGTGGCCGAATTTGTTCACCGCCACCTGATGCGTCCAAGAGCCCGCCGGGCCGAGAAAGGCGATTTTCAGGCTATCCTCAAGGGCCAGCGCGGCGCTCATGATTTCGCGGAAAATCGCACGAATGGCCCGCTCGGTGAGACGGCCCTTTTGCTCGGCATTTAAGGCAGCCAGCTTGCGAAGGAGCTGATCCTCTCGTCCGGGCACATAGATGTCGAGATCGTCCTTCCGTTTGATCTCGCCCACCTCGTGGACCAGCTCGGCACGTTCGTTCAGCAACCGCAGCAACTCGCGGTCGATGCGATCAATCTTCGAGCGGACTTCATCAAGTGACATGGCTTCCGCAGAGTCTCCGGGTGGGTTATTCGCCATCGGGGGTTTCTTCCGCTGCATCGGGGGCTTCTTGAGAGGCCACCGGGGCCAGAGCGAGCTGTTCAGCAGGCGATTCGGCATTCTGCGCCTGCCCTTCCTCAGCGGTGGGCAATTTCACGCGACGTAGTTCCTGAGCGTTGGGCATCTCATCGAGGGATTTGACGCCAAAATGGTCCAGGAAGGCCTCCGTCGTGCCGTAAAGCAGCGGACGGCCCGGCAGATCAGCCCGGCCTTCGATCTTCACCAAACCGCGATCCACGAGCTGCTGGACCATCGTATCCACGGAGACACCACGGACCGCCTCGATGCCCGCCCGCGTGATCGGCTGGCGGTAGGCGATGATTGCCAAAGTCTCCAAAGCAGGCTGGCTGAGACGCTGCACCTTTTTCCCCGGATAAAGGGCACGGCACCATTCGGCATACTCGCCACGGGCGCAGATCCGCCAGCCATTCACCCTCTCCACGATGGTAAAGGAATGCTTCTCCTGCTCGTAGCGGGCGATGAGCCCATCCAGTGAGGCGCGGATATCGTCCTGCGTCGCCGCTGCCAGCGGGGCCACCCATTCCGGGGCCTGACCGCCTTCTTCGATAGCTTCGAGGATGTCCTTCGCCGTATCCTTCACCGCCGCGCACATCTGCGGCACGCCCAGGGGTTCCTGGGAGGCAAAAAGGAGGGCTTCAACGATCGAGTTCAGTTCCATGCGAAAGGCCGCCAATCTCAAGCGAGGCCCGGCAATGAGTCAAACCTAGATTGCCACGCCGCCCCAGGGCAGCCGGAGGCTTACTTCACCCGCTTCAGCTTGAGCAGCGGAGCCGCTGGCGAGGCAAACTGGGCCACAAACAGATTTCCCGCCGCGTCGGCACAAACGCCATGCGGATGGATGAAGGTCCGCCGGTCACTCTGCATGGGCTGGAGCACGCCGTTCTGATACTCGGCCGCCGGAGCGCCGATGTTCGAGACGATCTTCCACTGCGCATCCACGATGGAGATGAAGCCGGGTGAGTCCTTCACCTTCGGCCATTGATCGCCGAGGTGCGGGATGATCGTGAAGGTGCCGAAAGGGATGATGTCACGTGGATTGCCGCCGGGGAAAGGCATCTGGTCGATGAAATGCCCGTCCACGCTGAAGCGCCGGATTTCCTGCTGGTCGCTCATCGCGATGACCACTCGTGCAGTGCCATCGCGATCATCGAAAGCCCCGCCGTGAGGTCCCCAGTGTTTCAGGCGGTCTTTTTCCTCCCCGAGATCACCGCCCCAGGTGCGGAGCAGGCTGCCATCGGCCTTGTAATGGAAGATGTAATCCTTCCCGTAACCATCAAACACCGCAAACGAGCCGTCTTTGAAGTGTATCGTCTTCGAAGGGCGATACTCGGCCTCCTTCGCGTGGAGCTTTGCCTCGGCGGGCCAGGGATAAACGGCCAGTTCCTCGCCTTCGAGCGTGAGTTTCCGCACCTGATGCAGCTGCGTGTCCGTGATGAAGAGCACCTCGGAACCATCCGCCTCCCGCACGAGGCTCATGCCATGCGCACCCGGCATCCGGGCGGTCCAGTGGGTGATGAGAGCACCGCTTTCCGCATCGAGGATCACCACGTTGTTGCGAGCGTCATCGGTCAAAAACAACAAACGGCCCTTCGAGTCGATCACCACCGCGTGGCCGTTTTTCACGTTCACCTTCGCCAAAGCCTCGCGGCCCCAATCCGGCACCACTTGATAACGAAACTCGCCCTGGCCGAGGATTTCATCCGCAGCGGGAGCGAGTGTGGCAAAGGTCAGAACGAGGAGAGAGGCCAGCGTGCGCATGCGAAACGCAAACGGCCCCGTCCACGCCTTATTTCGCGGCGTCTTTTTTCTTCACCGGATATTTGCCGGGAGATTTTTCGAAGGCGGTGAGGCAGTCCATGCAGCAGAAAGCCACGGGGCCATCAGCGGTCTTCATGCGGTAAATAGGACGGGCTGCCTTGGCATCGACAGGGCAGATATCATTGATCGGCCAAGCGGCGAGGACCGTGGTGGCCATCGCCAAGCTGGCGATCAGAGGGGCAAAGAACGATTTCATGAGTTTGGTAGGTTGTGGTGGTTGAAATGCGCGTCTTCCTCTGAACGCCCCAGCCGCCTCCCATCATAGCCCTTCGCAAATCCCGCTCATTGAAGGCCAAGCGAGGCACAAGGCCTGTGCCGCCAAGTTCCCGCTTGTGCCTTCCCTGCCCTTCGGCGTTCAATGAGACATGTTCGATGCGGCACGTTCCCTCTCCTCCCCGGCTCACCGTGAGCACTTGAAGCAGCTCTACCGCTCCACGCTGCTCGATGATGTGATACCGTTCTGGCTTCGGCATGGCATGGATGAGGAGCACGATGGCATCATCACCTCGCTGGATCGCGATGGCTCGATTTTGGATACGGACAAGAGCATCTGGTTCCAAGGGCGAGCGGCGTGGACCTTTGCCACGCTTTACAACACCGTCGAAAAGAAACGCGAATGGCTCGCTGCAGCCGGTTCATGCCTCTCCTTCCTCGAAACGCATGGCTACGCCACGAACGGGAAGCTCTTCTTCACTGTCACCCGCGAAGGGAAGCCGCTGCGCATGCGGCGCTATGTCTTCAGCGAGGCTTTTGCCTCCATTGCCCATGCCGCCTACGCCAAGGCCACTGGCGACGAACGCTACGCGGACATGGCGAAGCGTGATTTCGCCACCTATCTGAAACACAGCTTCGAGCCGGGGCTCATGCAGCCGAAGATCGACTCCGAAACGCGGCCGATGATGGGCATTGGCGCCCTCATGATCGGCATCGCCACGGCGCAGGAACTCCGCGTGAACCTCGGCGACCTCAAAATGAGCGGCCACACCTGCTCCGAATGGGCGGACCGCTTCATCCTGGAGATCGAGCGCTTCTTTTTCAAACCGGACCTCGGTGCGCTGATGGAGATCGTGGCACCGGATGGCTCCATCCTCGATCACTTCGATGGTCGCACGCTGAATCCCGGCCATGCGCTGGAGTGCGCCTGGTTCATCCTGCATGAAGGCCGCTGGCGTTCCGAAAAAAGCTACATCCGCCTCGGTCTCCAGATCCTGGATGCCATGTGGGAACGCGGCTGGGACAAGGAGCACGGCGGCCTCTTCTACTTCCGCGATGTCTTCCACAAGCCAGTGCAGGAATACTGGCACGACATGAAATTCTGGTGGCCGCACAACGAAGCGGTGATCGCCACACAGCTCGCTTGGCACCTCAGCGCCGATATCAAATATGCCCGCTGGCATCAAATGGTGCATGACTGGAGCTTCGCTCATTTCCCCGATCCACAGCACGGCGAATGGTTTGGCTACCTCCACCGCGATGGCAGTCCTTCAGTGACGCTCAAAGGCAACATGTGGAAGGGCCCCTTTCACCTGCCGCGCATGCTTTGGTATGGCGAAAGGCTGCTGCAGTAGCCCATCGAACTCAATTCACACCCGGCAGGAAATACGTCTGCCCGCGAACCACAGGCTGCTTCTTGGAGGCTTTCGGCGGTTTCGGAGTTGCTGACTTCTTCGAGAATCCCCAGCCGGAACCTTTCGCCTTTTGATCGAGGCTGGCGAGCGGCTGATAGCTGATCTGCTGCGGCTCTTCGACCACCACAGGCATCGCAGCGACCGCCATAGGCTTCTGGGGTGCAGGAGCGGCTGCTATGACTGGCGCGGGCTTTGCCACGGGCTTTTCGGCCTTCACGGGCTTGGCTGGCTTTGGCTCGTCAGCACCGCCACCAAACATACCGCCCCAAAACGAACCTTTCTTCGGCTCGGCGAAGGCCACATCGACCTTCTTCGGCTGCTGCGCAGGCTTTGCGCCAAGGATCTGCGTCTCGCCACGGACGGGCGCAGGAGTTGTCGCGGCTACTTCGACCTTCTTCGGCTGCTCCACCGGTTTTGGCTTCACGGGTGCCGGTGGCGGCGGTGGCTCGGCGATGGCTACCTGCACCTTGGGACGCGTATCCTCCTCCTGCTTCGGAGCGATGACGATGTCCTCACGGCTCAGCTTATGCGGCACGGGCAGCCAGGTGGTGAGATGCCCGTCAGGCGCACCGCCCACGATTTCCACGGGCGTGCCCAGGGGTGTGGCTCGATAAAAAATGGCCGCCATTTTCGATGGCAGTCGGATGCAGCCATGCGAGGCCGCAAAGCCCGGCAGATAGCCCTCATGCATGCCGATCCCGCCCGTAATGCGCATGAAGCTCCGCATGCTGGCTCCCAGGTAATGCGTGCCCGGAGGCGGCGAATCCCGCCGCACATCCACATCCCCTTCCACGATCCGCCCGTGACCATCGACAAACGAACCATAGATCGAGGAGCGATGATCCGAGTCCTTTTCGATGATGCGGTAGTTCCCGCGCACGGTGCCATTTCCTTCACGCCCGGATGAAATCGGCGCAGCACCCACGAGCTTACCGCCTTTGTAATACCGCACCACCTGGCGGCTGAGATCGATCGTGATGCGCGGCGATCCCGCCACACGATCACCGATCCACCAGCCCTGTGCGGCCTCCGTTTCGACGGGAGTGGAGCAGGCTCCCAGGCTCATCACGGCGACGGCGGCGGCCGCCACGCGGCCCATCTTGGTCAACAAGGTAAAATTCATCATGCGGCAGGCATTCTGAGCTGGTCCACACGATTTGGGCAACAACGAAAACGCGTTTATCCCGTCACATCACCGCTTTCATCGCCGCGAGCAGTTCTGAGTAGTCATCAAAGGCCTGAAACTGGGGAAATTGCGCCTGAATGGAGGCTGGGGCGTGGAAGAAGAAACCCGCGTCCGCCTCGCCGAGCATCGTCGTGTCATTGAACGAGTCGCCCGCAGCCAGAACGCGGTAGTTGAGCGATTTGAAGGCGGCCACCGCCTTCTGTTTTTGGTTCGGCTGACGCAGTTTGTAGTTCACGATGCGGCCATCGGCGGCCACTTCGAGCTGGTGGCAAAAGATCGTCGGCCAGCCGAGCTGGCGCATCAGCGGCTGCGCAAATTCCGCGAAGGTATCACTCAAGATAATGACCTGCGTCATCGCACGCAGCTCATCGAGGAATGCCTTAGCCCCATCCATCGGCGAGAGCGTGCCGATCACCTGCTGGATGTCCGGCAGCTTCAGGCCATGCTGATCGAGGATTTGGAGCCTGCCCGCCATCAGCTTGTCGTAATCTGGCTCATCCCGCGTGGTGCGGCGTAGTTCGGCAATGCCGGTCTTCTCAGCAAAAGCGATCCAGATTTCCGGCACGAGAACGCCTTCGAGATCGAGGGTGACAATGGTTTGGGGCTTCATTCGCAGTTCAAAGTTTCAGGTTCAATGTTCAAAGTTGGACGTTCAATGTTCGAAGTTCTCTTAGCTAGCCTCGATAGCTTCGCAAACATCTCTCCAACCTGGAAAGCGCCATTCGTTCGGAAAGCCGCCGCACTGGATGGGCTTCACTGGCTGGATGCGGCACACGTTGAGTCCTTCGAGGAAGACGCACTCCCCCGCCCCGCCAGGGCGGTCGATGATGCTCAGGCCGGTGCGATTGGCATTCAGGCGGGTGTATTGCGCCGTGAAATCCGCCTCACTCAGCCCCAGAAAGACGGCGATTCCCGCCACCTCCTCATCGGTGATGCGCACATCGCCCGGCCAGCGGCAGCAGTTGCCGCAGCGCTGGCACAGATAGTGTGGCGTGGATGTTTCTTTGCTCATGGCGACAGTTTGTCCTATGAGCGGAGAAATTGAAGCCACAAATCCCCATCACCCTCACTCTTTTACCGCCGCCGGAGGACCGCCGGGGCGAGGTGGAGATCGTGGAGGAATGGGCACGCGGCCTCGATTGGGTGCGCTGGCTGCTCGGCAGCGTGCGGGCACGCACCGAGCATCTCTCCATGAATGGCGGCGGCTGGCAGAGCTTCACCGAAGGCCTCTTTCGCGAGAAATTAGCCCCTGCCCTCGAAGCCGCCTGGACCGCCGCTCATGCGGGTGATCTCGCCGCCCTCCTCGCGGCCGATGCTGAACTGGGCACGAAGCTCAGCACCGCTGAAAACAAACGCAGCCGAGACGCCGGGAGCATCCTGCTCAAATCGACCCACAAAGCCCGCTACCAGGGCGTGCTCGGTCATTTCCGCGATCACATCACCGCCGGCAGTTCCGAGGGCCATATCGCCATCGTCTGGGCCGCCGTGGGCAATTTTTTCCACCTCAGCCTCGCCAACGTGATCGCCGAGTATCTCCGCCTCGAATGGGAAATCGGCACCCGCGATGATTTGAAGCGCCGCGAGCCAAATTTCGGCCTGCTGACCCGCGAAGTGCTTTTTGGCCGCATGCGCGAGCCGAAGGTGATTTGAGCTTCCAAGAAAAAGATGATGGCAGAGCGGCCCTCGACGCGTTTCATGCCGCTTCCACCCACCATGCGCCCGCTTTTCGCCCTCCTTGCCCTTGTTTCCTGCTCGCTCGCCACTGACCCCGTGCAGCTCACGCTCACTGATTTCACCAATCTAAATGGCGAAGCCCCCACCGGTGGCTGGCAGGCGGAGGGAGAAAGCGTCATCCACCTCGCCGGCAAGGGCGGCGGCAACCTCATCTCGAAAAACGAATACCAAAACTTCGTCCTCGAATGGGACTGGAAACTCAATCCAAAGGGTAACAACGGCATCAAATACTGGGTCACCAAGATCGGCGGTAAAGAATGGCTCGGCATCGAATACCAAATGATCGACGACAGCGGTCACCCGGACGGCCTCAAAGGCGGCAGCCACACCACCGCCTCCATCTACGACATCAAAGAGCCGATCCCAGGCAAGCTCGTGAAACCTGCTGGCGAGTGGAACAGCAGCAAAATCATCGTTCAGGACGGCAAAATCCAGCATTGGCTCAACGGTGCACTCGCCAGCGAGGCAGATACCACCACGCCTGAGTGGAAGGACATGATCGCCAAGAGCAAATTTAAGAACAAGGAGGGCTTTGCCCCCGGAAAGGGCAAAATCATGCTCACCGAGCACGGCGACGAGACCTGGTTCCGCAACATCCGCATCTCCGCGAACTGAGCCATTCGGCATTCGACATTCGTCGTTCGCCATTTTATCAGCCAGAGACATGCTCCCCTGGCTCGCCACTGACCGTTTTCCCCTTTTCCTCGCCCCGATGGCGGGTGTGACGGACGTGACCTTTCGCGGCATGTGCAAAGAACTCGGCGCCGATGTCATGGTGACCGAGTTCGTCAGCGCCGAGGGCATTCTCCAGCGTGACGACCGCACCCGGCACTACACCGAGTTTGACGACGGCCAGCGCCCGCTCGGCGTGCAGCTCTTTGGAGCCGACGGCGTGCGCATGGGCGAAGCCGCCCGGAAAATCATCGACTGGAAGCAGCCTGACTTCATCGACATCAACTTCGGCTGCCCCGTGAACAAGGTCGTCTCCAAGAACGGCGGCTCCTCCCTACTCAAAGACTGCCCGCTGCTCCAAAACGTGGCCGCCGAAGTCGTCAAAGCCGTGCCCATCCCTGTCACCGCCAAGATGCGCATCGGCTGGGACGCTCAAACGATCAACGCCGTCGAAGTCGCCCGCCTTTTGGAGGACAGCGGCATCCAGGCCATCGCTGTGCATGGCCGCACACGGGCGCAGGGCTACACCGGCGTCGCCGATTGGGAAGTCATCGCCGAAGTGGCGGATGCCGTGAAAATCCCCGTCATCGGCAATGGCGACATCCACACCGGCCAGGACGTGCAGCTCCGCCGCTCACAAACCAACGTCCGCGGCATCATGATCGGCCGCGCCGCCATGACGAACCCCTGGGTCTTTGGTGAAGCCAAACACTTTCTCGCCACCGGCCAGCACGCCATCCCCGCCAGTATCGAAGACCGCTTTAACTTCATGCGCCGCCACTGCCAGCAAGCTATCGCCCACGATGGCCGAGGCCGCGAATTCGAGATGATCCGCAGCATGCGCAATCGCCTCATGAATTACACCAAGTCCATCCCCGGCGGCAAATGGCTCCGCCAGCACTTCAGCCACGTCGCCAGCCTCGCCCAACTCGACGACATCCTGGC
>JBEIGR010000189.1:0-8867 GCA_040381795.1 Verrucomicrobiaceae bacterium
CCAACCGCCGGAAATGAGCGAAATGCCAAACAGCACCTGCGAGACCCACATCGGCGCCTCGGCGAATTTTTCGACCAGGTAGCCCGCGACGAAAGTCATTCCGCAAATCGCCGCCTGCATGGCCAGCGTGCGCCATTCCTCATCGCTCTCCTGCTCCATCTCATCCGCCTCCGGCCACTCAAACTCACGCCATTTCCAAAACGTGGGCGCGGTGGGACATGAGGGCTTCTCGATCTGCACCACACCGCTCTTCTGGCTCACTTCGAGCATGGCGGTGTGTTCCGGCATCTGCTTCAGCCACTTCGCATCAATGCTGCGCAGCACCTCGGCGAGCTTGGACTGAAGCAAATCCCCATCCACGCGGCCAAGCGTGGCCATCTCAACTTTCTTCGACGCCGGATCGAGCCGAATGGCCTCCACAGAAGGCTCGTCGAGCAGGAAGGACTCGATGGCCTGCATCCAGGAGGTGTCGGCTGAGTAAGGCATGTCGGCCATTACAAGAGCCGAAGCCAGTCATCAAGCCATCGGGGCACATTTCCGCCATGAATTGAGACGGTTTGCCGCAAAGGAGCAGAAGAGCGAAGGGCGCAGAGATTGAGTTCATCCGGGAAGCTGGTGCGTTATCCGGGTGACCGATCGTTCGACGTCCCCTCACCTAACCTTTCGCTTCGCTAGCCCCGCAACTTTGCCGAGATGCAGTCGGCCACCTCTAGCGGGAGGAGAGGTTAGGTGCACTGCCATTGAGTTGAGCAACGAGGCGAAGTCAGGCGACGTTCGACTTCGATTACCAATCGAAGCTACGCCTCGCGGCAGTTGCCGTAGCTTCGACTGGCAGTCGAAGCAGCGTTGCAGGCCGGATCGCAAACTAGATGGCAGTGGAGGTTAGATGAGGGGAGCAGCCATTCGCCCGTGGTCGAAGAATGAACGAGTTTCCCGGATGAACCCTCTTTGCGCCTCTGCGGCAAAAAAACGAGGTCGGTCGGCAGACTGTCTCCATGACCTCACGAGATCTTCACCACGCCCACGGTCGTATTGTCCTGGCGCTCGTAGTTGATGCGGCGGATGGCGAAGATGATGGCGTCGGCGATTTTATCGGCGGTGGTGTGCTTGCCGAAGGCGAGGAGTTCTTCCAAGGCCTTGTCGCTGAGGGTGAAAATGCCGTCGCTGGCACCGATGATGAGGTCGCCCTTTTGCAGGGCGATGGGATGCGGAGGCGAATCGATCATCGCCATGGGCATGCCGAGCAGGGCGGATTGCAGGGTGTGGCGGTCGGGATGGTTGGCGGCCTCCTCGGCGGTGATTTCGCCGCGTTTGGCCCGCTCTTCGATGAGCGGGGCGAGCGAGTGGTCCTGATTGATGCGGTTCAGTTTCCCTTCGCGGAAGAGGAAGAGCGGCGAATCGCCCACGCTGATCCATTCCATCCATTTTTGCGTCACGAGCACGCCGATCATCGTGGTGCCCATCGGCGGAGCCACGGCGGGCATGCGGTCGGTGATGTAGCCGAGGGTGTTGTTCGCGGTTTCCAGGGCGTGGTGGAGCTTTTCCGCTGGATGACCATCCACCTCGTGGTAGGCGCGGACAAAGGCGTTCACGCCGATGTAGCTGGCCACGCTGCCGCCTGCATGGGCACCGAGGCCATCACCCACGACGAGCATGAGGCGCTCCAGGCTGCGCTCGCCCGGCTCGGCGGCATCGGCGAAGGCGTAGTAGTCCTCCTGGTTCTCACGGCGGCCGCGATACTGGCGGGCGGCAAAGTCCTGCTCTTGGATGAAAGCAGGGTCCGTGATGGACTCGGCGACAAAAACGGGGGCAGTCTTGCTGGCTTGGGGGGGCTTGATGTCGTCGGTGATCACTCGGTGCTGAACTGGAAAGAGGTGGTGCTTTGAAAAACATCGCCGGGATGCAGCACCACGGACGGGAAGGCGGGCTGGTTCGGGCTGTCGGGATAATGCTGTGTCTCAAGGCAGAAGCCGTGGCGCTTCTCATACACATGGCCGCTCTTGCCGGCCACGCCTTTGAGATGGTTGCCGGTGTAAAGCTGCACGCCGGGCTCGGTCGTCAACACCGTCATGACGCGACCGCTCTTTGGCTCGCGAACCTTCGCGGCGAGGCGCAGGCCCGTTCCGGCGCGGAGGATGTAATTGTGATCGTAGCCCTTGCCCTGCACGAGCGCCTTGAAGTCCGAGCCGATGCGGCTGCCAATCTTCAGCGGCACATTGAATTCCAACGGCGTGCCCACCACGCTGGCGATCTCGCCAGTGGGGATCAAAGCGTCATCGGTGGGCGTGTACTCGGTGGCGGCGATCATCATCTCGTGTCCCAGCACATCGCCGCTGCCTTCGCCAGCGAGGTTGAAGTAGCTGTGATTCGTGAGGTTCACGACGGTGGCTTCGTCCGTGGTGGCTCGGTATTTGATTTCGAGCGTGTTGTCCGCCTTCAGCGTGTAGGTCACGAGGCATTCGAGCGTGCCGGGAAAGCCCTCCTCGCCATCGGGGCTGGTGTAGCGCATCTCCACGCCCACACTGTCGCCCTTTTGGAAGTCGGAGGCCTTCCAGACCTTCTTCGCGAAATTCTCCACGCCGCCATGGATGTGGTTTTTGCCCGAGTTTGCCGTCACCTGCACCTCCTGGCCGTTGAGCTGGAATTTCGCCCCGCCGATGCGGTTGGCGTAGCGGCCGGTCAGAGCGCCGAAGTGCGGATGCTTGCCGAGGTAAGGCTCCAGCGTGTCAAAGCCGAGCACCACATCAGCGAACTGGCCTTTTTTGTCCGGCACGCTCAGCGCCACGAGGATGCCGCCGTAGTTCGTGATCTTCGCTTCCATGCCCGCGGCATTGCGCAGCGTGAAGAGGCGCACTTTTTCGCCGGAGGCCGTTTTACCCCATGCGATGGAGTCCACGGAAGCCTTCTCCGCGGCCATAGAGACGGCGGCGAGGATGAAAAGGCACAAAAAGGGCGCGAATCGGCTCATGGTGGGTTGGGGAGCGGCGATTTTGGCGGTTGGCGGGCCATAGCGCAAGGAGTGAAAGTTGCCCTTCGCGGCCACTTTTCATGTAACCTCCGCCGCCGAGTCCCTCAGGCAACCGGTGACATGCACTCCTCATCCACTGATCCCTTCCACGGTCTCGATCCCGCCGGTCTCATGGCTGCCGCTGCCATGCCGACCGATGGCGACGCCGACACGCTGCCGCTGAAACGGGCCGATTTGCCCACGCTGGAGGAAATCGCCACCGCGTTTCCCGATCTCGAAATCCTCGGCCTCATCGGTCACGGCGGCATGAGCGCGGTTTTCAAAGCACGGCAGCCGAAGCTCGACCGCGTCGTCGCCCTCAAAGTGCTGCCAAAGTCCCTCGCGGCCACGCCGGGCTTCGCGGAGCGTTTTCATCGCGAGGGCCGCGTCCTCGCCCGCCTCAGCCATCCGAGCATCGTCGCCGTGCATGATTTTGGTGAGAGCGGCGGCTTCGCCTATCTCATCATGGAGTTCGTCGATGGCGTGAACCTGCGCCAGGCCATGCGGGCGGGTCGGTTCACGCCGGATCAGGCGCTCAAGATCATCCCGGCCATCTGCGATGCGCTTCAATTCGCCCACACGCAGGGCGTTTTGCATCGCGACATCAAACCGGAGAACATCCTGCTCGATGCGAGCGGTCGCGTGAAGATCGCCGATTTTGGCATCGCGAAGATCCTCGACGAAAAAGGCGGCGACATGCTGCTGACGCAAAGCGGCGCAAAGCTCGGTACCGCGCCTTACATGGCCCCGGAGCAGATCGAGCAACCTTCCAGCGTCGATCATCGAGCGGACATCTACAGCCTCGGCGTGGTCTTTTACGAGATGCTCACTGGTGAACTGCCACTGGGCCGTTTCGCCGCGCCGTCGGAGCTTTCGAGCGTGGGTGGAAACATCGACGAGATCGTGTTTCGCGCCTTGGAGAAGGAACGCACACGCCGTCAGCAGAGCGTGGATGAGTTCAAAACGCAGGTCGAGGGCGCGGGGCCGCTGCCGCGTCGTGGCAGACGGCTTCGGCGTGGTGATCCCTTTGAATACCAATCGAAGCGCAGGCTCTGTGGCATGCCGCTGCTGCATGTGGTGAGTGGTCGCGATCCTGTGACAGGCGAGACACGCGAGGCGCATGGCTTCTTCGCCATCGGCGACCGGGCACGCGGCGTGTTTGCCTTTGGAGGCATCGCGAAAGGCTGGTTTGCCTTCGGTGGTGTGGCAATGGGTTTGGTCGCGTTTGGCGGTATTGGACTCGGTTTGATCTCCTTCAGTGGTCTGGCGGTCGGATTGCTGCTCTCGTATGGCGCGATCAGCATCGGAGCACTCGCCTTGGGCGGGCTGGCCGTGGGTTATCATGCCGTCGGCGGCATCGTGCTCGGCTGGCACGGCATGGGTGCCATCGTTTTCGCCCACCAAGGGTGTGGCGATACCGTTCACGCGGTGGAGGTGGTCAAAAACATGCAACTCATGCCGCGTCTCACGCTCGCGATAACCTCGTCGTATTCCTGGAGCGCGGTTTTGTCCGTCGTGTGGCTGCCGGTGAGCGCCTTCATGTGGTGCGCCTATGCCTGGGGCTATGAGCAGGCGGATATCGCGGCGGGAGAAAAGCCGGAGCATCCCATGAGCGTGAAGATTTTCTGGCTCGTACCTGCGGTGACCGCCGTCTGCGCGGTGATCGGCTGGCTGGTGTATGCGCTCGCCACCTCCACCCTGGCGCTTTCAGCGTGGCTGTTGATTCCAGGCGCGATCACCGCGTGCGGGCTGCTCATGTTCATCGCGGGCGTGCCTCTGTGGCTTTGCTTCGTTCCGGTGAATTCGTTTTACGGCGTGCGTCTGACCTCCACGATGAACACCGACGAGCGCTGGTATGAGGTGAATGCCTTGGCGGGCAAGAAGCTCGTGCTGTGGTCAGTCTCCATCCTCATCGCCGGCATCGCGGGCTTTTACCAACTGCCACGCCATCAGGACGACTACCCGTGGGCGGCGCTGGCGCTCACCCAGGTCGCCATCGCGGCCATGCTCGTTTCCGTGTGGTCCTGGCTGCGCCATCATCCCGTGAACGGACCGGTCACGAAGCCTTCATGGCTGACAAAGGCTGCCGGAAACCTGATCATCGCGCTGGTCGTGGCCTACTTCATCAAGAGCTTCATCATGGGAGCCTACCGCGTGCCGCAGGGGAACGAGCCCGGCGTCGCCAAGAACAGCCACTGGCTCGCCTCGCACCTCGACACCGGCTTTGCCGAAGGTGACCTCATCCTCTTTGAGCACGACAGCGAACACATCTGGATCGCCCGCGTCGTGAAACGCGAACGCGATGGTCTCCTCCTGAAGCGTGGCGGCAGCCCGGATACCTTCTTCGTGAAATGGGACAAGGTGATCGGCAAGATGCTGTTTTCGCACTTCACGCCGGATGCATTTCCCAAGCCATGACCTCACGGCCCTACCTTCAAGCCTTCGGCCTGCGCCAGCGCCCGCTGCTTCCCATCGAAGCTCCAAAACTCCGTGGCACCCACCACCAAAGCGGCGGCGACTTGCAGGATGTCGTAGGCGCGATGGCCTGCAGTCACGGTATGAGCAGCGGAGAGGGATTCAGCCTTGATGAAGACATCGCTGCTCTTGGTGGCGCGAAACAAGATTTTTCCAGCCGTCGAGTCGGCCTCATAGGCCCGCATCTGTGCCTGAAGCGAAGCCGCAGTGATTTTCCCACGAAAGACCAGAAGTCTCAGCGCATTGGCAAATTCGAACTCATTGACGTCGCTCACAAGAATCGGGCCGGAGTGTGTGGAGGCATGCTGATTGGCTGCAGACGTGTTCACGTCCTGCCCGTAAAGCGAAATCAAGAAACTGGTGTCGGCAAAGACCATTGGAGAGCTTCAATAACGGCTGCCCATCTCTTCATACAGTTCATCCAGGTCCTGCTGGCACAGGACAGGCTCTCCGGTGCGGTCTCTTTGAAATGCCGCACTCTGGCTCCAATCCACTTTTTGCTCGGCTGGCGAGGCTTTGGTGGGTTGCACCGCCTTCGGCTTCACCACAACTTCCTCCCCCTCCTCCAGCCAGGCGAGTATCGTGGGCAGGCGGGTCAGCAGATCATGGGCGGTGGCGGTTCTCATGGTGAAAGTGTTCTTCATCGCCTCTTTTCTGTCAAAGCATGACTTCCTCCTTCCACGACACCCGCTGGACGCTCGTCGCACGCTCGCGTGGCAGTGACACTCATGCCTCGGCGGCGCTGAGCGAGTTGTGTGAAGCCTACTATGCGCCGGTGGTGGCGTTCTTGCGGCGGGAAGGGCGGGAAGACGATGCGGCGAGAGAGCTGGCGCATGATTTTTTTGCCAAACTGCTCGCCGGTGGTGCCATCGAGGGTGCAAAGCCGGAGCGGGGTCGCTTTCGCAGTTACCTGCTCGGGGCGTTGAAGCACTTCGCGGCCGATCAACGCGATAAAGCCATCGCGGCAAAGCGCGGCGGCGGTCTCGAGCATGCCGAGATGGATGATGAAATGGCCGATGCGGCTGCTGGCATGCCGGATGCCGAGTTTGACCGCCAGTGGGCGCTCACCGTGCTGGCGCGGAGTTTGAGTCGGATGGAGGCCGAAATGCGTGACGAGGGCAAAACGGCCTCTTTTGAAGCCTTGAAGCCCTGGCTGACCGTGGACGCCGATTCGACCCCGCAGGCTGTCGCGGCCGAAAAGCTCGGTTTGAGCCTCGAAGCCGTCAAAGTGGCCATTCACCGGCTGCGAAAGCGCTTCCGCGAGGCCGTGAAGGCGGAGATCGCCCAGACCGTGAGCGACGCCGGTGATGTGCGCGAAGAGCTCGATGCGCTCATGCAAGCGCTGCGAAATGCGTGATGGAGGTTGCGCATTCTGGCGGCGGCGCTGAGATTTTCCGTCTTCATGGGCGAGCTGGTCATTCTTCATAAACAACTCGGCGACACGGTGCTGCTGGAGCCCGTGCTGCGAAAAATCGCGCTCGTCACCGGCGAGCGAGTGCACCTGCTGTGCCCGCCGCAGTGGCGGCCGCTCATTGAGCTCATGCCGCACACGCAGTTCGCCACCGGAAAGCGCCGCTGGATGCCGGACAGCCTCCGCGCCTTCGATCCCGGCGGGCGCACCACCCGCGCCGCCGCCTTCACCTTCTGCCGGGAAAAGACACTGCTCGTGCCCGAGGCGGGCTGGGTCAGCCGCAGCCACCGCGCCATTTATTCGCGATTGGATGTCATCGCGCCCGGTCGGCGTGATCTCGCCCACTGGCTGTGGGATGCCACCTTGCCAGAGATCAGCACCGGCTACGAGCCGCCCGTGCTTGAGCGACCGCCGGAGGACTGGACGCGTGAAGGCCTTTGCCCGGCGGAGCCCTTCCTGCTGCTCCACCCCGTCACCACCTCCGCCACGAAGGCCTGCGATCCTGCACAATGGGCCACCCTGCTGCGTGCCGCGCATGATTTCGGCCTCAAACGCCTCCTCATCACCGGCGGCATGGATCCATGGCACTACGAGCACTGCGCCCGCATCGCTCAGCAGGCCAAAGAACTCGGCATCGCCGTCGAAGATGTCTCCGGCATGACGATGGTGCCGGAATTCCTCCACCTGCTTTCGCGTGCCCGCTTGGTGCTGAGCGTGGATGGCGCGGCCTCGCACCTCGCACGAGCCTTCGATGTGCCCAGTCTCACCCTGCATGCCGTGGGCACACCCTCCGCCGCAGAAAATCCGCGCCACGCCCACCTCGCCGCCGGTTCGGCCAACGTGGTGAAGACGCTGCACGAACTTTTCACCGTCACCGATGCCGTGCCGGATACTACCACCATCGGTTCGCTGCACGCCTCACTCCGCGAGGGCATCACCGGCAGCCTGCGAGCCGCCTCTGCCAGGTGAATTTTCACCGCGAGAAATATCGCGGTTGCAAACCGGCCGCAAACCGCCAGAATCGCCCCCCTCGCCGCCAAGGACGCCTCAAAACGCCCAAAGCGTGCGCCAACAAGGTCGGGCCGTAGTTCAGCCTGGTAGAACGCTTGCATGGGGTGCAAGAGGTCGTGAGTTCGAATCTCGCCGGCCCGACCATTGTTGTTGGCACGACAAGGCATCCAACAAGCCTGTATTACACTTTCGAGGCAATTCGCTCCGTGATTGCATCGTTCCACGCGTCGCCATGTTCCGCACCGCACTCCTTTTCCTTTCGTCATTCTGCATTCTCCATTCGTCATTTTCGGCGCAGCCGAACGTCATCCTCTTCCTCGTCGATGACATGGGCTGGATGGACAGCGGGGTGTATGGCTCCAAATACTACGAGACGCCGAACATCGACCGTTTCGCCACGCGGGCTATGCGTTTCACGAATGCCTACTCGCAGCCGCTGTGCTCGCCGACACGGGCTTCGCTGCTAACGGGGCAGTATTCCGCGCGGCATCGCATCACCAGCGCCACGGGGCATACGCCGCCACAAGAAGCAGGACATGTGTTCTTGAAGGAAACCGCTCCGCCGAATGCGCCGATGCTCACGCCGGAGAGCAAAAACTACCTCGAACCTTCCCAAATCACGCTGGCGGAGGCTTTGAAGCAAAACGGCTACCGCACCGCGCACATCGGCAAGTGGCATCTCGGCCTCACGCAGCCTCATTGGCCGGAGCAGCAGGGCTTTGACGTGGCCTTTCACTGCCACCCCGATCCCGGCCCGCCCGGCGAGTATTTCTCACCCTACGGCGTGAAGCCCGAGGGCGTCGCGAATGCCAAAAACAAGATCGGCACCATCACCGACGGCCCGGCGGGCGAATACATCGTTGATCGTCAGGCAGCCGAGGCGGCGAAATTCATCCGCGAAAGCAAAGGCGGCCCCTTCTTCCTCAATCTCTGGTGCTACGGCGTCCACGGCCCGTGGGGTCA
>JBEIGR010000190.1:0-8780 GCA_040381795.1 Verrucomicrobiaceae bacterium
CCAAATCCTCACCATCGCCGGCCAGTATACCCTTTTCCTGCCGGAAACCCTCCGCGAGCCCCTCGGCGTGCTCGTGAAGCACGACCCCACTGGCACCGAAACCTCCCGACTCGCCGCCTGGCTGGCCGGGCAGGGGATCACCAAGCCCCAGACCGTCCCGCTCTCCCTCCGCGGAGCTCAGGCGGAGGCCTTTCTCGAAGTGCTCGGCGGCCACCCCCGTGTCCTGTGGGGAAAACCCGGCCCAACGGCCAAGCCGTTACAAATCGCCGCCGATCCGGTGCGCATGCCGCTCGTCATTGAATCCGCCCCGAACGGCCAGATCCTCCCCCGGATGGCCAATCCCAGCTTCCGGCAGGTCTTTGGCCCCTGGTGGCTTTGCGGCGAAACGACCGTGCTTTTCCGCGTGAAAGCCCCGGCGGCCATCTGGAGTGCTTTGGGCACCCCACAGCCGCTGAAATGGCTCGTCGAGCATCGCGAGGCCCTCGATGACGCCTTCCAGGTGGACCTGCGCGGCGAACTCCTCAGCGGCTTCCATGTGCTGCCGGTGCCGCTGACCTTTGAAATCTCCCTCGAAGGCTCTCTCCAAGCCGTCGAGGCCCGACTCGCCGCCCGTTTCGGCGATGTGACCTGGCCGATCCTGCCTCAAGGCGTCGCCAGCACGGCCAAGGTGGTTTCATTTCCGCTCGTCGATCCCCAAAACGCCGCCTGCTTCTACCTCCGCGATGAATCCGCCGAGCGCCGCATGGTCGGCCGACTGGAATCGCTCGGCTTCCGCGCCTCGGACCGGGGTCACTGGCTCATGCAGGGCGGCGATGCCGTCCTCAAATTCTACGCTTCCGATCTGCCCCGCCTCCGCGAGCTCGCCACCATCCTCGAGGGCGACCGCTGGCGCACCGTCACCCGCAGCGTGCAGCGCATCCGACCCGAGACCAAGATCCACGGCCCGGCGGGCGGCACCGGCCAGGATTGGCTCAGCATGGAGTTCGCCTATCAGGCCGCCGACGGCTTCCGCCTGCCGCGAAATGATGTCCTGCGCATGATCCGCAGCGGGCAGAAGTCCGTGCAGGGCCGGGATGGAAAGCGTTACATTCTCGATGCCGAGGCCGTCGAGGAATTGGAGGAAACCCTCCGCGATGTCCCCCTCCAGCTCACCCCGGAAGGAGCCCGCATCCACAGCGCCCACGCCGCCTACTTCCAGGGTGAAAATGTAACGCCCATCGCGTCTCCTGATGAATCCGTCGTTCAAGCTATTCTAGCCACGCTTCATGTAACGCTTCGCTCGTATCAAATTGAAGGCGTCCGCTGGCTCATGGCCCGTGCCCTGGCGGGCAGGGGAGGTATCCTGGCCGATGACATGGGCCTCGGCAAAACCCTCCAATCCATCGCCCTCCTCGCCAGTCTCAAAACCGGCCCCAGCCTCATCGTTTGCCCCAAATCACTGCTGGGAAACTGGCGTTCCGAAATCGAGCGATTTGCCTCTACGATGAAGGTCGTCGTCGTGAGCGGTTCGGGTCGTGAAAAGGCCCTGGAATCTATCACCGCAGATTCCGTGGTAATCACCTCTTATCCCCTAATCCACAGGGATTTAGCCTGGCATCAGAAGCAGGAATTCCAGCTCATCCTCTTGGACGAAGCATCCGCCATCAAGAATCCCGATACGGAAGCGTCAAAAGCGTTACAAAAACTGCGTTCCAAAGCCCGTTTTGCGCTGACGGGCACACCGTTAGAAAATGGCGTCCGGGATTTGTGGTCCATCATGCACTTTGCGTTACCGGGGTATCTCGGCAGCCGTGAGAATTTCAAGGAACGTTTCGAGCAACCCATCTCCGGCAGTTTCGATTCCGCCGCCGGTCAGCAGGCCGTCACCCGGTTGAGAAAACTCATCCGCCCCTGGTTCCTACGCCGCACGAAAAAGCAGGTCCTGCGGGATCTTCCGGAGAAGATCGAGCAGGTCCTTTGGTGTGATCCCAGCCCGGCTCAGGCCGAGGTTTACCGTCGCGTCCTGGAGGAGGGTCGGGATGAGATCAAGGCCGCCCGCCGCAGCGGGGGCCAAGGCGGGGCACGCATGACCATGTTCACCGTGCTCCTGCGACTCCGCCAGGTCTGCTGCGACCTCCGCCTCACCGGCCTGCCACAGGAAACGCTCAAGCGGTTATCCGCCGACGACTATTCCGGCAAATGGCCCACACTTCAGGAGCGCCTCGATGCCATTCTCGAATCCGGCGGCAAAGTGCTCATTTTCAGCCAATTCGTCCAGTTCCTAAAGCTCATGCGCAACTATCTCGACGTTACCGACACGCCGTATTGCTACCTCGACGGCCAGACTCAGGACCGCGAGGGTCAGGTCAAAGCCTTCCAAACCCAGCCGGACAAACGCGTCTTCCTCATCAGCCTCAAAGCCGGCGGCTACGGCCTCAACCTCACCGCCGCCGATCACGTCATCCTGGCCGACCCTTGGTGGAATCCCGCCGTCGAATCCCAGGCGATCGACCGAGCGCACCGCCTCGGCCAGCAGCGCATCGTCCACGCCTTCCGACTCATCACACGCGGCACCGTCGAGGAACGCATCCTTGCGTTGCAGGCCAAAAAGCGCGGCCTCATCGAAGCCACCGTCGAAGACGATGCCCCCGTCATGACAGGGCTCACCGAAACCGACCTCGAAGACCTTCTGGCCGATTAAAGGCCTCCCCGCTTGTGCTTTTTATAACTATGCACAATGCATGTAACGAATAGTTAAATGGCGTGCTGAAGCGGGAAGAGTCCGTTACTTGGATTTCGGCCTCCTCTTTCACCTGGGATGCCAGCCAGGCTCTTCGACAAGGCTGACCAACCTCCGAGCACTCCCGCCTGCCACCAGCGTCTTCAACTGCGGCTGGTTTTCACTCGGGCAGAATCCCGCCGCAGACCTTCCAGCTGAAAAACCCGCGCCCACAAAGCTGCTGCTGCACCCCATGTTCACGTGAACGAGCCTGCTTCCGTCTGATCTTTCGTCGAAAACGTAGACGCGGAAAGTTGGGTTAGTTGTTTAGGGTGGAGTTTTCGAAGGCCACGGGGGATCTGACTTCTACGTTCCTTGCGATCTTTGGCGGCTATTCCTGCCTTGGCCTCTGTGACCAACGTGCCTCTGTGGTTGTCCTGCCCCGAACCGCGAGCGGTGTCGCGGACGTCTTCAAGGGGAGCCGGTTGCCTGTCTCGCCTCCCTCCTTCGGCTCGGCTCACTTTCCTCTGACTTCTGCCTGCAACGCTGCTGCGTCGCACTGCGGGCAGGTCTGTGGTTGAGTCCTTCGGGCATAGACGATAGACAGTCGTCCGATAGGGAGCTTCGCGTGGGGCTTGGGCTACTCCACCATTGCGCCCCATGGAGCGGGCGATTAATCTGCCTGTGGTTCGACTGCCTTGA
Source organism: Verrucomicrobiaceae bacterium (assembly GCA_040381795.1). Lineage (GTDB taxonomy): Bacteria > Verrucomicrobiota > Verrucomicrobiia > Verrucomicrobiales > Verrucomicrobiaceae > Prosthecobacter. The sequence continues at coordinate 3,401 of JBEIGR010000190.1, forward strand.
ATGAAACTCCGCAAGCTGCTCCACAAAACCCTGAATGCGCCGCAAAACACGCGGCTCGCTGACCTCTGTCACTTGGCCGAGGCGTTTCGCTATTCCCTGGACCGGGTGAGCGGCAGTCATCATATCTTCGTGCATCCGAAGACTACCCGGCCGCTCAATCTCCAGAACGACAATGGCAAGGCTTAGCCTTACCAACTGAAATAATTCTTGCGAGACATCGAAGAGTTCCACCTTATCCTGCGCGACTGAAAGCCAAGAGCGACTACCACATCAATCTTTTCTACAGCGCCGAAGACGGCGGTTACATCGCCGATGTGCCCGATTTGAAATCATGTAGCGCGTTTGGATCGTCGCCGGAACAGGCTCTTCAAGTGGTCCTGGAGGCCAAGGCTGCTTAGTTGGCGGCGGCGAAGAAGCACAAAAAGCCGGTGCCTGAACCCCGCTACCGCCCAGCGATTTACGCGGTGCCAGCGTAAGCTAAGGCGCTGGAGGCGGAGGCACGCTGAAGCGTGAACAACGTGCGGATGAGCCCTGAAGTTCAGGTGCTCTGCGGTTATCCTTCCCCCGCCTGCATCGCTGAAGCGAAGCATGGCGGGCAGGTCTTGCGGTGGGCCTTGTCTGAACCGCGAGCGGAGTCGCGGACGACTTCACGACACTCAGTTCTTCTTCTTCTTGAACAGGCTCTTCAGGCCATTGAGCAGCTCTTTGGCTTCCTGGGGATTGCTGATGAGGGTTTCGAGGGCACCGCCGCCGAGGTTTTTGATCTTGTTCACCAGTTCGTGCTGGGGTTCAGGCTTTGAGAGGGAGCCGGTGAGGGTGATGTCGATGTAAGGATTGCCCTGGGCATCGGAGATGAGGGAAAGGATGCCGCGAGTGATGAAATCAGGCATGCCTTTGTTATTGATGCCCTGAACGATGGCCTCACGCACGGTGGGGCCAAAGACGAGGCGAAGCGGCATCATCTGCTGGTCTTTGACGGTATTGATCCAGGCGCCCTGGCCGATGGTGAAGGCAAAATCAGGCAGCACCATGCGGGCTGGCTCACGGAAGGAGAGTGTCTCGCGGTCATAGCTCACGCTGGCGCGGGCTTCCTCGGCCAGGGTGCCGCCGAGACGCACGGGGCGGAGGTCGATGCCGTGATCGAGGAGCTTGGTCATCTCATTGCCCGCGGCATCACCGAGGGTCATGTGGCCGCCGATGGTCGATCCGGCTTCAAAGACGAGGGTGAGAAGGGCGGCGGGCTTCCAAAGCAGGGTTTGAGGTTCCAGCGGGGTCACATCCCCTTCACCGTGGAGAGTCACATCGGCGAACTGCACCGGCTTCATCACGCCGCCGATCTCGGCGAGGCCATTCGCCTGCACCTTCGCCTTCAACGTGGCGTGGATGTGATTGTGCTGTTCGAGATTCTCGGGATCGACGTCGATTTGATCGAGGACAAGATCGAGATCACGGATGTCGGCCTCGAACTGCGAGGAGACGGCTTTGTTGGTGATGTGGATGTGGGCCTTTTCGAGGCGGATCTCCCGCAGCGGGATGCGCTCAGGCTTTTCGACAGGCACTGGGACTTCCGCGATCACAGGCGCGGTGGTGGGACCGGGCAACGGAGGAACTTGCGCCGCCTCAGTAGGTGTCACGGGCACGGCTTTGGGCACCTCAACAGATGGCGCTTCCGCCACGGCCGGGCCTGCCGCCACGGCCGGAGGTTGGAAGAGCTTTTCCAAGGCGCTGCCTGTCTGTGGGTCGAGGGTCTCACGCAGTTCGATCCCGGCAAAGCGCACCAAATTGGGCGTGATGCGGCGCTGCAAGATGTCATCGCTGAGCAGCTCGGCGTAGGCCAGCTCGATCTGCACCGGGGCATCGACGAGAGGAGGACGTTCTGACAGGGCTTTGCCGACATGCACATCGCGTGGGGCGATCTTGATGCCGTTCAGACGCAGGGTGGGTGGCCAGGAGAAAAGTGAGAGGCTGGAGGAATCGAGGTGGGCACGGCAGTTGCAGCTCTGCTCGGTCATTTTGACGAGATACTCGGGGCTGACGTAGCTTTGCAGCCACATCGCAAAGACGAAGGGCGTGGCGAGGGCGAGGAGAATCAGGACGCCGAGGATTTTGAGGGCGAGTTTCATGTGGGGAGATGTTGGCGGGGGGAGGCCGGATGTCGAACGCGGATTGACGTGCGAGGGCGGGTTGCATTCGAGGCAAGGCCGGGCCATGAGGACCGTTCATGTCCACCCTCATCGTCCAGCCCCGCTCCCGCCTTTTCCATGGTCACGTGTGGATTTACGCCCTCGAAATCCAGAAACGCCTCGGCGATCCACAGCCGGGCGATGTCGTCCGCCTCCAGGACGTGCGAGGGAAGCCGCTCGGCAGTGCCATTTACAATCCGAAATCGCAAATCTCCGCCCGCCTCTTCTCCTACCGCCGCCAGGATCTCGATCTCGATCTCTTCACGCGGCGCATCGAGCGGGCCATCAAGGTCCGCGAGGCCGCTGGAGTCGATCTGAATCTCTGCCGCCTCATCTGGAGCGAGAGCGATGGCCTGCCCGGCGTGGTGGTGGACCGCTATGGCGACTTTTTGGTGCTGCAAACCCTCACGCTCGGCATGGCCCAGCGGCAGGACCTCATCGTGGAGGCCCTCAACAACGTGCTGAAGCCACGCGGCATCATCCAGCGCAATGAAGGTGCCGTGCGCCTCGCGGAAGGTCTGGAGCAAGTCAAAGGCGTCGTCAGTGGCGAGACGCCGGAGCCTTACGTCATCCGCTATCAGGGCAGTGCCTTCCACGCCGATCTCATCGACGGCCAAAAGACCGGCCTCTACCTCGACCAACTCGATAACTACCAGCATGTGGCCAAGTTTGCCCGAGGTCGCCGCGTGCTCGATTGCTTCTGTAATCAAGGCGGATTTGCCCAGGCTGCCGCCCTCGCCGGAGCCTCCGAAGTCACCGCCGTGGACATCAGCGAAAGCGCCGTGGAACTGGCCAAGAAGAACGCCGCCATCTCCGGCGCGAAGATCGACTTCGTCGCCGAGAACTGCTTCGATTTCCTCAAGCGCCAGGAGAGCGCCGATGCCCGTTACGACCTCATCATTCTCGATCCGCCCTCCTTCACCAAATCGAAGAGCACCGTGCGGGACGCCCTTCGCGGTTACAAAGAGATCCATCTCCGTGCCATGAAGATGCTGGAGCCTGGTGGCATCTTTGCCACCTTCACCTGCTCCCACCATGTGAGTGCCGGTGAATTCCACAGCAGCATCACGGAGGCCGCCGTGGATGCGAAAAAGGTCCTCCGCCGCGTGGCCACCTTCTCCCAGCGCCCCGATCACCCCATCCTGGCCTCCATTCCAGAGACCGAATACCTCCGCGGCTACGCCTACGAGGTCGTCGCCTCTTGGTGAGCCGTTTCAAAACCATGCTGCATGATCCTCCGCGCCCGCCAGCACGTCCTCGAGTTCCCGCGTCGCCCGCTGGTGATGGGCATCGTGAACATCAACGACGACTCGTTTTGCGGCGATGGCACCCTAGATCCCACCGCCGCCCTCGCCCAGGCCGAGCAGCAACTCCGGGATGGCGCCGAAATCATCGACATCGGCGCCGAAAGCGCCCGCACGAACCGCGAGGCCATCAGTGTCGAGGAGGAGATCGACCGCTTGAAGCCCTTCCTCGCCAAATGGCCCGAGCTGAAGGCGCATCACAACTCTCCGCTGCTCTCCATCAACACCTGGCGCTCGGATGTCATCGCCGAAATCCTCCCGCACGGCGGGGACATCATCAACGACATCAGCGGCCTGCCGGATGCCTTCAATGCCAAGCTCTGCGCCGAGCATGGTGCGGCTCTGCTCATCATGCACAGCATCGGCCAGCCGAAGGTGGCCCACACCCATGTGAGCTATGAAAACATCATGGACACCATCGAGCGCTTCTTTGAGCAGCGCCTCGTCATGGCCGAAAGCGTCGGCCTCAGCCGCGAGCACATTATGCTCGATCCGGGCATCGACTTCGCCAAGCAACGCGAGGACAACCTCACCATCTACCGCGAGCTCGAGCGCCTCCACCGCTTCGAGCGGCCCCTGTTGCTGCCTGTCTCACGCAAAACCGTCATCGGTGAGGTGCTCGGCGTCCCCGCCCTCGAACGTGATCCGGGCACCATCGCCTGCATCGCCGCCGGCATGCAGCGCGGCGCGCATCTTTTCCGCGTCCACCATGTCAAAGCCGCCGTGCAGGCCGTGAAGATGCTCTGGGCCGTCCAGCAGGCTCCCCTGCCCCGCTGATCCAGAAGCCCGCTTTGTCGTAGCGGAACGCGTCAGCGTTCCGAAAGCCTCGGAAGACTTACGTCTTCCACTACCTCAGCGCCAGCGATGCCAAAGGGCGCGTGAAGATCCGTGAATGGCTCTCGAAGCTGCGATCACTGGCGTGTCGATTCCCGCAAGCCGTCACCTTCTTCGTAGCGGAACGTGTCAGCGTTCCGAAAGCCTCGGAAGACTCACGTCTTCCGCTACCTCAGCGCTAGCGATGCCAAAGGGCGCGTGAAGATCGGTGAATAGCTCTCGAAGCTGCGATCACCGACGTATCGATTCCCGCTAGCCGTCACCCTTCTCGTAGCGGAACGCGTCAGCGTTCCGAAAGCCTCGAAAGACTCACGTCTTCCGCTACCTCAGCGCCTCGGATCAGGTGACAGCGAGGGGGGGGGACTCCAACCGCGTCGTCGATCTCGTGAAATGCATCGTGAGCAAAGGCCTGTAATCTGAAACGAACACAGCCACCTTCCAAGCCTTCAACGGGCCGGCTCACGCGAGTCGGCCCGTTTTTTGTTCCTCGTCCCGGAAAGGGGGCGCCGCTTTTTACCCTGCCCGGCCAGCGCGGTAGTTGTCCGCAATCTCGCGGGCCGTCAGGGCACGCGGATAGATGGCCACTTCGTCGATGGCACCGGTGAAGAAGCTCTTCTTGTCCCGCGTGCCGAGCCGGAGTGGCGCACCGCTAGCCACGGGCATCACGTCGTAGGCTTTGTAGAGAGCACCCGGCGAGGTGGCGGGGCTTCCGGCCAGCTTGCCGTCTTTGTAGATCGAGACGCCGGCCTTCGGGTTTGAGGCATCACCGGGATCAAAGACGGCCACGATGTGCATCCACTTCCCGGCCTTGATGTCGTCCTCCACATAGGCACCAGAGCCAAGGCCGGGGCCGGAGTTGAAAATGTAGGCGGAGACGCGATTCGGCCGGGAGGAGGTCTTTGGATAAAAGCGGAAGGCCCACTCCATCTTCCCAGCCTCACCCTTGCCCAGCCAGTGGATGTAGCCTTCCTCACCCTCGCCGGTGAATTCCAGCACGTCGGGTCGCATCCAGGCCTCTACGCTGAAGCCCGCGCCGCTCGTCGGCTGGCTGAAGGCCGC
>JBEIGR010000191.1:0-8779 GCA_040381795.1 Verrucomicrobiaceae bacterium
GCCGTCCTGCCCCACTTTGAACTCCCCTGGGATGCTGGTGACTGAGTCGTTTTGAATACCCTCTGGATTTGCTGGCAAGGCGAGCGGCCCGCCGCGCAGGGAACGAGCGGCATACCCAATCTGTCCATCACGACTGTGATGCTGCGAGTCGGTAAAAATGCTTCCCATTGTATTCACCGGCAGCCAGTTGGCGGCATTGAAATTCGTTACGCTACCGATGCCTCCCAGCCAGTCTGCCACTCCATCACGATCCACGTCCTTGGTGAAATCAAAGCTCAGCAGATTCTTGAGCTGCCCGATGTTGGCCAGGGCATAGTCCTGCGCGGCACGCTCCCCGTGAGACCAAGGATAGGCCGTGGCATACCCCACCGCCTTCAACCGCGTGTAGATCATCTTCACCACGTTTTTCACCTGACCTTGGTTCACCACGGCATGCGCATCTCCGCCATCTGGATTGGCCCGCCAGCCAGCGAGTAGGCCCTCCAAGGCAGATCCAGCGCCGCCGGGCAGTTCCGCATTCATTTCATCAATCGCGGCCCGGACAAAGTTTTTGAACTGACCTTGGTTCACGGCGGCGTAATCGTCTGCCACCGTATCCGGCCTAACCACCTGCCGGGCATGCCACCACGAAGGATTCGCCGCCTGGACGGTTTGAAGGATCATTCCACCAAAGGCAATGGCCGTGACCACATCACGCACCAGATGTCCTCGAAGAAAACGCATGAAATAGGGGTTGCTGCTCATGACAGTGGTGATGGAGGAGGTGTAAAGGCGCGGCGAGATTCCTGGTTCTCAGGGGTTCTGGATTTGAAGCTGGATGCTCCTCAGGGCTGCGGTCCGCTGGTGAATTCTCCCATCGAGAGATCTCCCTGTTCGGGCACACGAAGGGTGCCCTGAACCTTCAAATCCCCTGCCACCTCCACCACGCCACCGAAGGCGGCGCTCTTGGCGGCGATCTGCGTCTGGCCGAGGGTGGTGGCACCGTTGGTTGTCTCTGTGCGGGTGAGACGGATGAGTTCCGGGCGTAGCTCAGAGGCGCTTTGCGCCGAGGAGGCGGCACCGGTCACTGTGGTGGTGTGGAAGGTGCCCTCAGCGTTCATCTGGGCTGATTTATGCTGGGGGCCGCCGGACTCACCAGAGTAGCTCAACGAGGTGGGGGAAAGCGTCATGCTCACCTCACCATTGGGGAGCGGCAGGGTGAGGCCGCCATCCCACAGGCGCAGGACGTGGTGCAGGTTCCCATTGGTATCCGGCACATTCCAGACCCAGTTCGCATCCGAACGGCTGGCAGTGGCATGGATGACCGGGGCGCTGTAATTCATCTCCCAGTAGGAGGAAACTTGGTCGGGAATCCAGATGGACTGGTTTTCCTCGTGCGTGCCCGTGATGCCCCAGGTGCTATAGCCGCTCACCCATGTGTCTCCCGTGTAAACGTCCCCATAACGCGGCACCCAATAGGCTGCCGCGATCTCTACGCCATTTTCATCATACACGGCTGGATAATAATCCTCCCCCACGATGCCCCAGGTGTATTGCGGCGACCAATAGCCAGGCACATCAACCCATCCCCAATCCTCGACGGTCACCCAGTTGTCCTGATTATACCCCGGAATCGTGTAGCTCTGCATGACCTCCTGCGCCTGCTGCGTGACCTCCATGCGCTGGCCATAGGAGGTGCCCGCGCTTGCATTGGCCCCGATCTGCACGCTGCCGAGGTGGATGGCCGCGCCGATGGTGGCCTGGTTGCTCACGTCAAGGTCCGTGTAGGACTGAGCGGAGGCGGTGTAGCAGGACATCAAGCCCAGCACGACGGAGAGAAGGGTGCGAATGGTCTTCATAAGGTGTTTATTAATGCATTCGCGTATGGTGTAGCCGCTCACCCCCATGGCGCGTCCACATAAATCCTTGAGTTTTTCTTGACGAAATCGTCACAAATTAAGTAAAAGCTCATTGCCATGAACAACTACTACCTCAATCGCCTAAACATGGGCCGCAAGGTCTATGCCTGTCTCGACGCCCTGGATCACACGCCGTTGTGGAAGGGAAAACCACCCCTCGCCCTCGAAAAAGCCATTGATGAAGGTCGTGAGCTGCTCGCCGGGCTGGAAAAGCTGGCTCAGAATCAAGGACTCGATACCACCGGCAATGCAGCGGATAAGGCCCGCGAGGAAAAAGAACTCGAAGACGCGGCCCACGAGCTGGGGCGTCTCGTGGTGTGCTGCTGCCGGGAAGCAGGTGATGAAGCCGGAGCGGCCACCTACGACCTGCCAATCTCCGGGTGGCGGCGCATGCGGGATGAAAACCTCCTGCAAACCGCTCGTGGACTCGAAGCCAAAGCAGGCGAGCTAGCCGCCACCCCGAAGGGCGCTGAATTCGGCATCACCGCAGCGGCGGTAGCCGCTCTGAAAAAGGAGGCCGATGAATACGCCGCGCTCATCGTGGCCCCGGATGATGCCATCAGCGGCAAAGCTGCCCTGACCAAGAAAGTGCGCCCGGCTTTCCAAGCCTTTGAAATCAAGCTCCAGACTATCGACGATCTCATCCTGCCCCTGCGCGGCACGGAGGCAGGAGCACTCCTCGTCGCCAAATACCAAGAGGCCCGCACCATCAATGATCGTGGTCGCCGCCCCGGCAAGGAGGAGCCAGCACCTGCGCCCACTCCGAAACCGGCCGCCTAAACGGAGGGTGAAAACGCTTTCGGCATTCTGACAAATGCCGCTACGGTGGGCAAAAGGGCCTTTTTAGAGCTTTTTGACGTTTTTGCAGACGTTCGAGAGGTGATTGCAGCGCGTTTTGCCTGTTTGGCAGGCCTTTTCGAGATGGTTGCGATTGTTAATGGTTCAATTGCAGCCATTTCGAGGTGTTCTGGGAAGGCTTGAGCCTCCATTACGGTGGAAATTATCGTTTTGCAGATGTTTGAGGGGCTATTGCAACGGCTGGAGGTCTTTTTGCAACGGTTTGAGAGGCTCTTGCAGAGGGTCGCAGGGGAGTTGTTGCGGTTCGGTGTTTAGCTGAGTCATCACACAAAGTCCGTGATCGAGCCGAACTCGGCATCGAAGAGACGACGGTAGGTGCGGAAGGCAAAGCGGTCGGTTATGTTGGCGATCCAGTCGCAGACGAGGCGGGCTCGGACCTTGGCGTCGGGGACGGCGGCGATTTCGCTCTCGATGGCTTCGGGGATGAGGCGGAGGCCTTTGGGTTGTAGAAAAGTAGCCAGGCTAATCGTGCATCCGGCTTGGTGGCCGCGAGGGCAGCTCAGTTGGAAGCCATCTCTGGACGTGATACCTGCCTGACCGGGGTTGCTTCCTGAATCGTCGGTTCAATGACATTCAGTCCGGCAGGAAGAGAAGGATTAACTTCCCTCCAGGATCACTTGGGCCATCGCATGCTCCTTGGTGTGCGAGAGCGAGAGATGGGCTCGGAGGCCAGAGGTGAGCTTGGCGGCATTTTGATGGAAAAGAAGGCCAGGGCGGCCGGATTCGGCACGGGTGACCTCGATGTCCGTCCAGTTCACGCCGGCCACGGACCACAAACCGGTGCCGAGAGCCTTCGCGGCGGCTTCTTTGGCGGCAAAACGAGCGGCGTAATGCATCGCCGGATCGGCGCAGGCATCGCAGTAGGCGATCTCGCCTGCGGTGAAAGTGCGCTGCTTGAAGCGCTCGGCATGCCGCTCCAGCAGTTCGCGGATGCGAGCCACCTCGACGAGGTCGATGCCGGTGCCGGTGATCATTTCGCAGGGTAGGTGGCCATGACGGCGAGCATCTCCTTCACGGCGGCTTCGAGGCCGATAAAAATCGCCCGCGAGACGAGGTGATGACCAATGTTTAGCTCCGCGAGGTGCGGCACGGGCCAGAGGTCCGGCAGATTCGAGGTGGTTAAACCGTGACCGGCATTGATTTGAAGGCCGAGGGACTTTCCGAGCGCTGCGGCAGCCTTCAGACGCTCAACTTCCGCAGCACGCTCGGCACCGACGTGGTTCGCAAAGGTGCCAGTGTGCAGCTCGATCATGCTGGCACCGATCTCCGCACTCGCCCGCACCTGGGATGGATCTGGGTCGATGAACATACTTACGCGGGTGCCATTGGCTTCGAGAGCCTGAACAGTTGCCTTCAAAGCCTCACGCTGACCCGCCACATCCAGCCCGCCCTCGGTGGTGACCTCTTCGCGATTCTCCGGCACCATGCAGACGAATTCCGGCTTCGTCTTCAAGGCGATGGCGAGGATCTCGGCGGTATTGCCCATCTCGAGATTCATCTTCGTTTTGATCTCCTGACGCAGTAAAAACACATCTGCGTCCTGGATATGGCGGCGATCCGCCCGCAGGTGGATGGTGATCGAGTGCGCCCCGGCCTGCTCCGCGAGCAAGGCGGCAGCGAGCACGGAGGGCTCCGCGTTCGGCGATTGTAGCATCTGCCGGTAGCGGGCTTGGCGCAGGGTGACGACGTGATCGACATTCACGCCCAAAAGAAGGTTGGATGGCATGGGAAAGGCTCTTTTAGCGCATCGTGCCGAAGTTGACGGAAAATTTTCAGGCAAAATGTAACGTTTGCCCCGAAAATCCGAAAGCCATAAACGTCCGCGCATCACAGCGTCCTCTCGATCCCCACCCCAGAAACCTCCCGATCATGAAATCCCTCTTCATCACCCTCCTCGTCCTCGGCGGCGCATTTGCGGCCTACGATTATTTCCTCTCTCCCCCCGGCTCAAAGATCATCTTCACGGAGCTAAATCCGCCACCAAAGCCCAAAACCATCGTCGAGTCAGCGCCTGAACCCGAAAAGCCAGCCGAAGCCCCGCCACCCGCTCCCGAGCCGGAGGCACCCAAGCCCGTCGAAGCTCCCAAAACGGTCGAAACGGCTCCAGCGGCCCCGAAAGCTGGTTCCATCGAGGCTTTGACGAATAACTGGGCGAACATCCCGCCCACAGCCTTCCCGCGTGAAGTCACTCTTTTAAAGGACGCCGAGTTTAAAATGGCCGTCGGCGGCTCCAAAGTCACCGCTGGGCGCAAAGTCCAGGCCATCGCCTTCAAGCAAGGCATGCTCGCTCTCATCCCCGCAGCTGGCTCCCCTGCCAAAGCCATCGTCTCCATCGACGATACCGACCTCAAACAGGTGCTCACCGGCATTTACGAGAAGTGGAAAGTGGCCAGAGCCGAATACCTCAGCAAAAACGCCGCACAACGCCAGGAGGTAGCCTCAGCCGTCCGTGCCGAGAGCAGCACCGCAAACAACAACCGCGCCGAGGCAGATGAGACGGGCAAACCCATCCGTGGTGATGACCGTGGCTACCCACTCCTGCTTTCCAGCATCCGCCGCGGCCAGGTCACGGATATCAAGCCCGACAAAATCATCTCCTGGGGCGAGCCAAATCCCACCAAGGTCCAGGGCAAGGACGGCTGGTCCATCAAGGTCGAGTACCAGGCCGAGACCATCTTCGGCCTCCAGCCCGTGGAAGTTCAAGCCCTCGTCGTGAACGGCCGTGTGCAGGGCTGGTTTTACACCGGCAGTGGCGAAGAAGTGCCGTAAACCTCCGCGTCAGAGCGAGAGCGTCGGCGCATCAATCAGCGAATAAACCTCGACGGGATCAGGCTGGCCTTTCACGGCATGCACGCCTGCGTTTTGGTAGATTGCCAGGCCCTCGGGCCAGCCTTCGAGGAAGGGGGCACCTGCGAGCACGGGGACATGGAGCTTTCGGGTCAGGCTCTCGATTCGGAAGGTGACGTTCACCGCCTCACCGACGGCGGTGGTCATACCTCGGCCCATGGCTCCGAGAGCCACATCACCGATGTGCAGGCCGATGTGGCAAAAGACTTCAAGATTCATGTTTTCCTTGAGCCACTTGCGCTTCGGTGAGTCCGCGGCTTCGGCGGCACTCAGGATTTTGGCGGCTTCGGTGGCTTTGGCCCGAATGTCCGGCGTATCGCCATGCCAGTAGGCAAAGACGCCATCGCCGATGAATTTGTCGATCACGGCCCCACGGCTTTTCAGCACCAGCTCGCACTGCGCATACCATTCACGCAGCATGGCGGCCACTTCCTCGGCACTGAGCTGGGCGGAAATAGCCGTGAAATTTCTCAAATCACCCACGAGCAATGTGGCCTTCACTGTTTTAACCGGAAGGGCGATCGTGTGCAGCGCCTGCGTGGAGGAGGCTCCGGTGATGCCGCTGCCGCCCTCCTCGTCGTTATCAAAGACAAAACTGCTGGTGCCAAACTGCACACGGTCGCCATGGCGCAGAGCCCGGGCGGTGCTCACTGCCACGTCGTTCACAAAGCTGCCATTGGCGCTGCCGAGATCCGAAATCCAGAACAGCGAGCCATCTCGGCGGATCGTGGCATGCTGGCGTGACACACCGCCGTCCAGCAGCCGGATGGTCGAATCCGGGCTGCGTCCGATCATGTTGAAGTCCTCGAGAGTGATCTCGAGTTCCTTTTCCAGTGATTTTAGCTTCGCAGACATGAGCGGGGTGAATTACGCGGTATGCTTCAAGCAACTCCCACGCCGGAAGTCAAGCCCCCTCCCGCTCATTTTGGAGAACAGCCTCGAAACAAAGCTCAAATTGCACCCTCGCATCTCCCACGGCAGGATCAGACAATGCCTTTGCGCCTCTTTTTTGCCATTATCGCCCTTTCCGGCCTGCTGCACGCCCACAACGTGCCCAGCATGACCATCGAAACGCGTTTTAAACAGAACGGAAACTTCGATCTCACGATCAATTTCGATCCCCGCGCCTTCTTGGCCGCCGATCCACGCACGCTCCCGCCCGTGGTCGGCTCCTGGTTTTCTGATCAATCTCCCGAGCAAGCCGCCGCCACCCTCGAAAAAGCCCGCGATTACCTGCGCCAGTCCGTGGCCATGATTTTCAATGGCAGTCCAATTCCCCTGCCGGAGCTCACCCTCCTGCCCATCGACGGGGCGGACAACACCCCGCTCAAACCGGATACGCAGGAGCTTCACCTTCTCGCCAAATGCGCCGCCCCCGTGCCGGATGGAGCCACCGAGTTCCAAATCACCTTCGCCAAAGCCGCCGCCATCGACCTTATCCTGCTCAACGCCCTCGAAAGCGCCGCTGAGCGCCGCCCCCAGGTCCTTTTCCCCGGCGAAACGAGCCGCCCCTTCGTCTTCCGCACCGCACCGCCACCTCCGCCCGTGGCCGCTCCTGAACGCTCCACGACCTCCATCATCCTCTTCCTCATCACCGCCACCGCCGTCTTCATCGGCTGGCGATTGCTCAGTAAATACCGCCACTTTCACCGAGGCCATAAAAAGCCCAGAGATCGAAAGCCCGAGTGAAGATGCCGGTTTGACACCTCGTCACCCGGAAGGCATCATGGGCGGCATGCCCGCTACCAAGACCACCTCCACGCCGCCCTCGAGTGACTCCGGCGAATGGACGCCGGAGCGGGTGGAACGCATGCGCAGGCAGGATCAGGCGAGTTCGCGAATCCGTCGTCAATTGGGCCAGATCGTGACGGGGCCAGATCACTGGAGGCGTTCGCTCGCCAATGTGGCTGCATCCTCGACTACGGTTGGCTGATCTCACTTGATCAGCGAGATGGTGGCCAACAACACGAGACTTATGTCGATCTGAACGCCCCTTCGTGGCGCATTAAAATCACCGGTCCCAATTTAATTCTCATCAGCGGACGGCGGCGTATCCCAGAGATCACTGCGATCGAGTGCCTTCAAAGCTGCCACCTCGCGAACCTCGTCTTCGGCGATCAAATCGAGTTCCTCGGCGTCATTTCCACCGAGGAAGGTCCGCGCCTCGTCATTCGCCAGCCGGAAGTCGAGGCCGCTGATCCCGACAACCCCCACCCGATGAAGCCCGCCATCAATCGCTGGCTCCGCAGCGCCGGTTTTGAATACGACGAAGGTGCTTGGACACGCGAAAGCGATCTCGTGGTCGTCTCCGACGAGCATGAGGGCAATTTTATCCTCGCTGAGGAAGGCATTCGCCCCATCGACCTCCATCTCAGCCGCCTCGCCTGGGCTACGGGTGAAGTCATTCCATGGGAGGAAAATTCAGCCAACCCGCACTGGGCTTCCGCCTTGTGAAAAACTCCCGCTATCGCTCCCCGCCGGACTCGCTAAAACTGGCAGGCCCTTCCCCTCATGTCTTCCTCCTTCGTCCATCTCCATCTGCACTCCGAATACTCGCTGCTCGACGGCGCGGTGCGGATTGATCAGTTGATGAAGCAAGCGCAGAAGTTCGGCATGCCCGCCGTCGGCCTCACCGATCACGGCAACCTCTTCGGAGCCATCGACTTCTACATGGAGGCCGGCAAAACCAATCCCAAGCTCAAAAAGGGCGAGGAAGCCACGCCCGAGCAGCTCGCCAGTATCGTGAAGCCCATCCTCGGCTGCGAGATCTACCTCGCCCCCGGCTCCATGCACGAAAAGCAGGAGGTCGCAGGCCGCAAAAGGGCCTCCCACCTCACGCTGCTGGCCGCCACAAACGAGGGCTTCGACAACCTCTCCAAACTCGTCACCAAAGGCCACCTCGACGGCCAATGGTACAAGCCACGCGTCGATAAAGACGTGCTCCGCGAGCACTCGAAGGGCATCATTTGCCTCAGCGGCTGCATCAATGGCGAGATCAATGAGTTCCTGCTCTCCGACCGCAAAGACGAGGCGGAAAAGAGCCTCCAAGACTTCCGCGAAATCTACGGACCGGAGAATTTCTTCCTCGAAATCCAGGATCACAACACCGAGGCGCAGCGCAAAAGCGCCCGCCAGATGATCGAATGGGGCAAGCAATACGGCCTGCGCACCGTCGC
>JBEIGR010000192.1:0-8766 GCA_040381795.1 Verrucomicrobiaceae bacterium
CAACCACGTTCCTTTATACACACTCGGCAAACAGCCTGCGCCCCAGTTCGCCGCACTGCCTTTGGGAAGGCCGCGATTGAGCGGAGCACTCATCCCGACCAAGCTCGGCAGAGAATCGCTCTCGCTGCCGAGACCGTCGTTCACCCACGAACCCACGCACGGGTAGCCCATACGAGTGGTGCCCGTGTTCATCATGAAAAGCGCGGGCGAGTGATTGTTAGAGCCCGTCCAGCAGCTGTGGATGAAGCACATCTTATCCACATGCATCGCCGTCTTTGGAAACAGATCACTGCACCACGTCCCGCTCTGCCCGTGCTGCTTGAACTCAAACGGCGACTTCATCAGCCCGCCCACCGAACCCGGAAAGAAGCCCGTCTTCGGATCAAACCCCTCCAACGTCTGCCCATCCCGCTTCGCCAGCTCCGGTTTGTAATCCCAAGTATCCACCTGCGAGGGACCGCCATTGGTAAAGATCCAGATGATGGACTTCGCCTTCCCTCTCACCTGCATCGGCACTTTCGGTGCGAACGGATTCTTCGCCGCCTCCAACATCGAAGCGAAGGCCAGCATGCCAAAACCACCGCCCGCACGGGCGAGCATCTCACGACGGGAATAAGCTGTAATCATGTCTTTCATACCCGCTTATACGTCATCCCCCTGTGCGAAATCATGGCGGATTTGTGTCGGATCGTGCGCCGAACAGACAGATCGCCTGGCAACGGCTCAGCCTCATCTGCTTCTGCAAAAGCTTATTTGGCACGAGACACTTCAACAATCCTGAGTTCATCCACCGGACCATCGATCCAGAAACAAACCCGCCAGCGATTGAACTTGGCGCGATAAATCATGCGTCCATCGGTGGCACGGATTTGGTCCTCGATTTCCGTCAGAGGGTGGTCAGCCAGCTTTTAAAGATGCCGATAATCTCCCGTCTGGAGCGGGCAGGTAGCTGCCAGAGAGACTCGGATAGATTCGCGTCGATGATGACCTTAAGACGCTTCACTCAACGTCCTTCCGCTTCGAGCTGCTCATGCTTTTCCTTGAATGCATCCAAAGAAACCGAGCGCCCCGCGTCCATCGCCCTCATCCGCTGAGAGAGAAGCACTCGCAGCTCATCTTCCGTCTCAAGCGCCGTCAGATAGCGAGAAAGCTGGTTCCTGTCCTCAAGTGGCAGCAGCGATACTTGGGCCTGGATGTCAGTGTAACTCATGAGCATGACTGTATTCATTGGCTTGCTGCATCGCAAGCGGATGATTCAATGTCACCTCAAGCGGAAAGAATCGCCGGATCCCAGTCCTTCCAGACGGGATCGAGGCCGCGGGTGCGCAGCATCTCGGCCACGCCCTGCGGGCTGCGTTCATCGGCGATGCCGAACTGGCCCTCCGCCCGCGTACGGCCGGTGGTGGTCTCCAGTTCGACACGGCGACCGCGCACGGTGAGATGCAAATCGTCGCTTCCCGCCCCGGTGTAGCCACCAGGCTCGGTGTGACTGCCAGCGCTCATCATGGTGATGCCGAGCGGAGCCAGCGCATCACGAAGCGGAGCCGGTTCACGGGTGCTCAAAACGATGCCAACCTCGGGGAAAGTGAGTCGGAAGGCACAAATCGTCTGCACCAGTGCCCAATCAGGGAAGTCGGTCATCGGCTTGAAACCTCCCGCCGCAGGCCGCAGACGCGGAAAAGCCACGGTGAAGGTCGATTTCCAGCAGTGCTTATAAAGATGCTCCAAATGCGCAGCGAGCCGCAGCGCCTCCAGACGCCAATCGCTCAGGCCAAACAAGGCTCCAATGCCGATGCGACGAAAACCGCCCTCGTAACCGCGCTCCGGGCAGGCGAGACGCCAGTCGAAATCTTTCTTCGGCCCGGCGGTGTGCATCTGCTCATAGACCACGCGGTCGTAGGTCTCCTGATACACGACGAGCCCCTCCGCCCCCGCTTTGACCATCTGCTCATACTCGGGGGCCTCCATCGGTCCCACTTCGATGCCGATGGTGGGCACCATATCACGCAGCGCCCGGATGCACTCCTCCAGGTAACCATCGCTGACGAAGCGCGGATGCTCGCCAGCCACGAGAAGGATGTTCCTAAAGCCCTGCTCCAGCAGATGCCGCGCCTCGCGGATGACCTGATCAATGGTGAGCGTGACGCGGAGGATGGCGTTGTTGTCCCGCGAGAAGCCGCAGTAGGAGCAGTTGTTCACGCACTCGTTCGAGACATAGAGCGGCGCAAAGAGCCGCATGGTGCGTCCGAAGTTCCGCCGGGTGATCTGGCGGCTTTCGTGGGCCATCGCCTCGATCTGCGCTGGGGCTTTCGGCTCCAGCATCGCGGCAAAACGCTCCATGAGCGGCGATTTCCGCTGCGGAAGGGCGTCGAGCACAGGAATGAAGGAGGTCAGCATGGTTTTCCCTCCGCCATAACGCCGGGGCCGGTCGTTTCAAGTTTCCAGGCTAACCTTCTTGAAACTTGAAACCCCACCGGCCCGAGCGGACAGTTTGCGCTCCTCTTCTCCAACCACCACGCATGAAACCCACTCTCTTGATCCTCGCTGCCGGCATGGGCAGTCGTTACGGCGGCCTGAAACAACTCGATGCCATGGGCCCAAGCGGGGAGGTGATGCTCGATTACTCGGTGTTTGACGCGATCCGCGCCGGTTTCGGCAAGGTGGTGTTTGTGATCCGCCGGGACTTTGAGCAGCTTTTCAAAGATCAAATCGGCTCCCGCTTCGCCAGCCGCATCGCCGTGGACTACGCATTTCAGGATCTGAACGATCTGCCAGAAGGTTTCACCGTGCCGGAAGGCCGCACGAAGCCCTGGGGCACCACGCATGCGCTACTCGCGGCGGAGAAGGTGGTGAACGAACCCTTCCTCATGATCAACGCGGACGATTTTTACGGCCAGGATGCCTACGCAAAGATCGCCGCCGATCTGACCACGCCGCGCCCGGCGGATGGCAAGAGCCACTACTCGATGGTGGGCTACTACCTGCGCAACACCCTCTCTGAACACGGCAGCGTGGCTCGTGGCGTCTGCACTCGCGGCGCGGATGGCATGCTGGCGGATGTGACGGAGATGACGAAGATCTTCAAAACGGCCACCGGAGCCGAAAACCGCGAGGTGGAGGACGCTTTCGTGCCACTCACCGGCAACGAAGTGGTCTCGATGAACTTCTTCGGCTTCATGCCGGACATCTTTGGCCGCCTGCGGGCCGCCTTTGCCGAGTTTGTGAAGGAACGCGGCAGCGATCTGAAGGCCGAGTGCTATGTGCCGAAGGAGGTGGATACGCTGATCAAAAACGGCATCGCTGATGTGCGCGTGCTGGAATCGAACGACTCCTGGTTCGGTGTGACCTACCCGGACGACAAGCCGGACGTGGTGCGCTCCATTCGCGAGCTGGTGGATAAGGACGTGTATCCAGAGTCGCTGTGGGGCTGAATCACCTCGTTGAATGGTCGATTTCGTGCTTCAAGCCACTCACATGCTTCCACCTGTCTCCTTTCACTCCATCGAGCCTTTGACGCCCGGCGTGACCTTTACGTCCGAGGGGACGCGTTTCGTGGTTTTCTCACGACATGCCGCGGCGATGGATTTGTGCCTTTACGATCCGGCGGACGCCCAGCGGGAGATCGGCCGGGCACGCATGCGAAAGGGTGAAAATCATTTGTGGCATGTCACCGTGCGTGCGGCGGCTCCGGGCACGCTTTACGGCTACCGGGCGCAAGGGGCCTGGCATCCCGATAAGGGCCAGCGCTTCAATGCGAAGAAGCTGCTGCTCGATCCTTATGCGCGATCCATCGTCGGCCTTCCCGATGCGGCGGAGCACATGCTCACGACTCCTGACCCGAGGCATCCGCCGGGCTGCCTCGACAACGGCCCGCGAGCGCTGAAGAGCGTGGTGGTGGATGAGAGCTTCGATTGGCAGGGCGACCGACCTTTGCAGACGCCGTGGCAGGACACGGTGATCTACGAGATGCATGTGAAAGGCTTCACGCAGACACATCCTGGCCTGCCGACGCATCTTCGCGGCACTTACGCCGGCCTCGCGAATCCGCTGGTGACAAGCTACCTGCGTGAGCTGGGCATCACCGCCGTCCAATTGCTCCCGGTGCATGCACATCTCGATGATGCATTCCTGCTCGAACGCGGCCTGACGAACTTCTGGGGCTATAACACACTCGGTTTCTTCGCTCCGCATGCAGATTATGCCGCAGCGCACGATCCGCAGGAGCAGATTCGCGAGTTCAAAGGCATGGTGAAGGCCATGCACGCCGCCGGGATCGAGGTCATCCTGGATGTCGTTTACAATCACACCGCTGAGGGAGATCCACGCGGCCCCACGATGCTCTTCCGTGGCCTTGATGATGCCACCTACTACCGGCAGGATGCCGATCACAACTACCTCAACGTCACCGGCTGTGGCAATTCGGTGGATTCCGCCCGGCCTGCGGGCCTCCGGCTCGTGCTCGACAGCCTCCGCTACTGGGTCACCGAGATGCATGTGGATGGCTTCCGCTTCGATCTGGCCGTCACCGTGGCTCGTGATGAGAACGATCACTTCAGCCAGCACGCGCCGTTCCTCGCCGCCATGGTACAGGACCCGGTTTTGTCCCGCGTGAAGCTCATCGCCGAGCCTTGGGACATCTTCAAAATGGACAGCTACCAGGTCGGTGGCTTTCCCGCTCCCTGGCGTGAGCTAAATGGAAAGTTCCGCGACACGGTGCGGAAGTTCTGGCGTGGTGAGGGCGATACGACGGCGGAATTCGCGAAACGCTTCTGCGGCAGCCAAGACATCTACGGCCCCGGACTGCGTTCACCGCTGGCGAGCATCAATTTCATCACCTCGCACGATGGCTTCACGCTGCTCGACCTCGTGAGCTACTCGCGTAAGCACAATCTGGCGAACGGCGAGGAAAACCGCGATGGTGATGATCACAATCACAGCGTGAACTGCGGTGTCGAAGGCCCCAGCGAAGATCCCGTGATACTCGATACCCGTGCCCGCCTTCGCCGCAGCCTGATCGCCACGCTGCTTTTCTCGACCGGTGTGCCTTTCATCAATGCCGGTGATGAACGCGGCCGCACTCAGCAGGGCAATAACAACGCCTACTGCCAGGACAACGAGTTGAGCTGGCTCGATTGGGCGGAGTGCGACGAGGCCATGCTCGCCTTCACGAAGCAGGTGCTGCATCTCCGCCGCACCCGCCACACGCTGCGCCGGCTCGAATACTTCGATGGCAAGGTGAACCCCGTCACCGGCCTGCGTGATGTGACCTGGCTGGAGGGCAATGGCTCGCTGCTTTGTCACGAAGAATGGCATGATCCACGCCGCTGCCACTTCGGAGCCCTCCTCGATGGTATGCAGGGCGAGCCTCCACTCGTCCTCTTTTTCAATCGCGGCAGCACCAGCACGGAGCTCACCCTACCCGGCACCCCGGAAAGCCAGTGGAAGCTCCTCTTTGATACCTCCGCCGTCCATTTGAATGGAGCGGCAATCACAGGAGCTGCTTCCATGCATGTCGAAGCAGCCAGTCTGGTATGCCTCGAACTCGCCTCCGGTCCTGCGGCGGGACCGGACTACTGCTGAGATCCTCGCCCGTTCCTCACGCCATCGGATTCACCAGCGTGCCGATGCCGTCGATGGTGATCTTCACCACATCCCCGCTCTTCAGCGTGAATTCATCGCCAGGGACGATGCCGGTGCCGGTCATGAGAAAGGTGCCCGTGGGGAAGGTGTTGTGGCGAAAAAGGAACTCGGCGAGTTCGACAGGCGTGCGCTTGAGCTGGGCCAGCGTCGTCTCACCTTCAAAAGCCGCCGCTCCCGCACGGTCAATTTGCAGATGGATGCGTGTGGTGGGCGCGAGAGGCTCGCTTTGGATCAAAAGAGCCGGGCCGAGAGCGGCGCAGAGCTTGAAGCACTTCGCCTGCGGCAGGTAGAGCGGGTTTTCGCCTTCGATGTCACGGCAGGAAAGGTCATTGCCCACGGTGCAGCCGATGATTTCGCCGCTGGAATTGATCGCGAGCGTCAGCTCCGGCTCCGGCACCATCCATTTGGAGTCGCCACGCAGGTGCATGGCCTGCCCAGGATGCGCCACCCGCTGCGGCGTGGCCTTGAAAAAGATCTCCGGGCGCTCTGCCGCATACACGCGGTCATAAAAACTGCCACCGCCCGCATCCTTCGATTCTTCCATGCGGGCCGTGCGGCTGCGAAAGTAAGTCACCCCAGCCGCCCAGACTTCCTGGTGGCCGATCGGAGCCAAAATCGACTCCGCCGCCGGAGCCGCCACTGCGGGCATGGAGGCCGCGATTTGAGCCAGATGGGCTGCGAGGCTGCTGCGATTGAAAAGTTCATCCCAGGTGGTCTCCGGCACAGGATACCAGGAGGAGCCGTTTTGGACGAAAATGCCGGAAGTGGTGCGGTAGAGGAGCATGGGGCCGCGAGGGTAATGCGGCTTTGAATTCTGGCAAGAACTCGACCACCTCCTCAGACCGACCAGAGGTGGAACCACTGGTTCAGCCAGCCCACGATGGCGGCGATGCCCGTTCCGACGAGCAGCCATTCAAAGGCCAGCTTCATACGGCTGCTGCTCACCTGCTGGCGCTGGGCCAGAGTCATCTTTTGACGACCGCGTGGAGCGGGCTTCCCGCTCAGCGGGGGGAGGGTGTCGAGCGTGGCGAGACGCTGCACCTTTTGCAGGCGCGGTGAATCAGCGATGAGACATTCGAGACGATGAATCTGCTTTCCGAGCTCCTCGGAACGGCGGCGCAGGTGACGCGGATTCACCGCATCAGATGACGGCGTCTTGCCGAGTTCTTGGGCCGTTTTGGGACGACGGGAGCGCACCTTGCGATTGCCGGAGGAGAAGAGGGCCATGGTCGGGAGGAGTGAGAGGTTGAGGTGAAAAGATTAGAACATCAGCTTCGCGAGCATGAGTCCCAGGAGCATCGCTCCGATCAGCGGCAGCGTGAAGGCAAAGCCACGGCGAAGCCAAATGATGAGCTCTTCGGAGGGCGAAAGATCGGAGCTGCTGGCTTCGCTGCGGCGCTCCGATTCCGCATGACTCACCGCATGCGTGACGCTGGCGGCGATGGGATTGGATTCGACGATGCGGAAGCTTTCCAGACGACGCAGGCCTTTGGAATAATCCGCCTCGGCATCTTCGATGGCGGCGAGAGCTTGATCGAGTTCCTCATCCACCTGGCTGCGATGCCATTTCTCCGGCTGGAGGCTTTTGAGGATGTCCAAATGGCGGCGGAAGTCGTCATAGGTGACGCTCAGCTCCTCGGCTCGCTTTTGCGCATCGTAGAGATCACGCTCCACACTGCCAGCCGAGCGGGTGATTTTTTCCAGAAGTTCACGCTTGCCGGAAACGAACCGCTCCTGCTTCACGCGGAGGGTTTCGAGATGCAGCTTCTGGCGCTCGATCTCTTCCTGCTGCATGCGGAGCTGGAGGAGCTGCTCCTGAGCCGCTTTGACCTTGTGATCGACATCGTCGAGCGATGAGGAATCCATAAATTCTGGAGCGTCATCAAAGCGGAGAACATTTTCTTCGAGATGACCAAGAGACGAGGGGGCGACGGCGAGAGCGGGAGACTTGCGGGTCATAGTGGTAAATTCTATTTACCACTGTAAATATTACAGATCTCTTAGATAATCCAGATTTTTTGTGCGCCGCTTGGCAAAAAGATAAGGCACGCCACCTGCCAGAGCCGTCAGGCAGAGCAAAATTCCCAGACTGAGCGTTTCCATGCGCCCATCGGCGGGCGGCGAAGAGGTGGCGAGCGGACTGAGGCTGCTCCACGAAGGGATCAGCACCGCCGCCATGCCGAGCAGAATATAGATGAAGCTACCGATGAGGCAGACGGTGCCGCCAAATCCAGAGACGATGCGGGCGGGGTTCGCCTCGCGGAAATTCGGCAGCAGTGCCCCGAGGGAAAGCGACAGCGCCGTGAGGCCATAGCTCATCATCATCATGGCGAGGCTGAAGAAGAGCATCCGCCGCACCGGCATCCCGAGGGAAATGCCCGAGAGGCATACCAGCGTGGTCATCAGCAGCGCCAGCACCCCGGCGCTGAGACGGAGCTTCAGCGCCAGCACCCGGTGCAGTGGCACGGGCGAGAGGCCGAGGATCCACATGCGCTGCCCTTCCAGGCTGAGCTGCGGGTAAATGAAGCGCGTGGTGAGCGTCGAAAGCGCGAGGCAGCAGACGAGGAGGTTCAGGTGACTGATGACAGCGAGCCAGAAGGGACTCTGCAAGTCATCCCCCATGCTGCGGAGGTTGGCGGAGTAAATCAGTAGCAGGCCAAAGATCACCGCGCACTGCCCCCACTGCATCGGCTCCCGCAAAAACACCCGCACATCCTTCCCCAGGATGGCAAACGACGCCCGATCGAGGGCCAACGCACGCCGCAGCAGCTCCGCAGGCCAGCTTGGCGCCACCGGCATGCTCACCTGCCCTGACGATCCGCCCGGCACCGCCTGCATGAGCCGATTCCAAGCGGGGAAAAAAAGCGAGCCAGCCAGCCGAGCCGTCACCACCAGCGAGACCAGTGCATTCGAAAGCAGCACCAGATGATAAAACCACGCTCGCTCGACGATGCCGCGCCCGCTGGCATGGATCGCCTCCGCCACCCATGAGCTGGGGAGCAGCGGGTGCATGCAGATTTCCGTGTGACGGAGGATTTCGCTCACCCCCAAGGCCACATCCCCGCTGCGCACGGCATCGAAGTCGATGGTCAAAAAGCGCTTCACCGCAAAGCCGAGCAGCACGAG
>JBEIGR010000193.1:0-8764 GCA_040381795.1 Verrucomicrobiaceae bacterium
AAGATCGAATGATGGAATGGCGGTGGTTTCATGGCTTGGGAATCAGGTGAGGAGACTCGGTCTTCCTTTTGTTTCTTGGGCACAAAAGAGGGCGCGAACTTGTTCACACCCTGTCCTGAGGCACCGCTAAGCGCCCATTCGATGAGGCGCGGCAAGCCGCGCCCCGGTCGGGCGCGCTCCCATAAGTCATCGAATGCGGTGGGCGAGAGAATTTAGCGGTTTTCAGGACAGCCCTGCCGCCCTCGCGGGCGGCACGCAAATTGGTTTATGTCAGTTCAATGAAGATGATTCGATAGGCGGAAAGGATTGATGAGGCGGTTATGCCTCCGCGCTCCAAAACTGTAAATATATATTTCTGACCCAATCCACGCCCGAGGCTCTGAGCCATCATTTTGCTGTTGCCAACTCGTGACGAATTTGATGCAATCCATTTCCATGCCGCTGCCTCTTACATGGGATTCCACGTTGGTGTGGGATGACCCCTCACCGGGAATCGCCTGGGATGCGATGGCTTCAACACCTAGCCCCAACCGCCCCATGGCCTCCGACAACCGCATCTCACTGGAAATCCCCCGGCGCAAAAGACCGCCATCGTCAACGCCGTCACCGCGCTGAAAACTGCCCTCCAGGGCATTATCATCAACCTCACCAAAGAAGAGCGCCAGAGCCTCCCGAAGATCACCGACAAGACGCTGGCCTTTGACGAGAAATGTAAAGCCTACATGGCCGCACGCCCCGAGCTGGTCCCCAGCTTCCTCGACATGGCCGAACTCACCAAAGACCGCACGGCCATCGACGACCTGCTGCCCTGCTTGCGTGAACTCGCCCCGCTATGCGAAGGCCTGGAGGACACCATCACCCTCGCCTACTCAGACGTGTATGTGGCGGACCTCGCTTTTCATCAAAACGTGAAGCAGGCCGCTAAACGCGGCATTCCCGGCACAGATACGATCTACGACGACCTCAAGACCCGCTTCCCCGGTCGCCCGAAAGCTGAGCCTACCCCGCCGCCGAACCCCTAAACCGGCCCGAAAGTGCCAATTTCCATCAAAATAGGCGCTTTCTGCTTCAAATTGGTCGCTCAGAACCACCAAAAGGCCGGTCAGGACTCCCAAAAAGCCCCCTGGCCGGCCTTTTTACTCCCCCGAAGCGGCCTTTTAGGTGGTCTGGCGGTCTTGTTGGGAGTTCCCAGCGACTAAAAAGTCCCTTCGAGGCACAAAAAGCTCCCTCCAAGGTAGAAACAGGTGACCCCAGCCAAGCAACCAGTTCCCGCAAGCGAGCCATTGCTGGCTCAACCGAGCAAATGCACGCTCTAACCGCCCAAAAGCTCCTTTGCCACACGAAACCCGCGTTGCGATCACGAGCGGCCTCACTTTGGAACGTCCTATCCAGCTTCGCCGCATCTTCCATTTGATGAACACCTCCTTCTTTCAGAACCTATTTTTCACGACAGATGAAACCGAGACTTGGCCGTGCCCATCTTGCGTCACGGGACGGATTTCGCTCGACCCGAAAAGTCTTCGTGCGACGGACAACGCTAGGACTCGTTTGGCAGAAGCGACTTGGGAAGAATATGATCATCGGGATGGCGTGCGGCACTTCACCTGCCAGTGGCACTGCAGCAATACGCAGTGCCGGGAGGTAGTGCATGTCACCGGAAAGACCAACTGGACTGAAATCGGCAGGGAGGATGAAAACGGCATTCCTTATCCTGAAGACGTGGAGGCCTATAAGCCGCTCTTCATCCTGCCCGCACTTCCTCTGTTTCCGATTCCTCATCATCTGAGAGCAGAGGTGAAGGACGCTCTGGAGGCAGGCTTTTCGATGGCCTTGGCCGATGCAAATGCAGCGGCCAATCAGCTACGCAGGGCTGTCGAATGTTTGATGGATCAGCTCAAGGTGCAGAAGTGGCCGAAAAAGAAGGGCCAAGCGGCAGCCAAACAGTCAGCGGCAGCCCAGCCCGCCAAAAAGCGCAAGCCGCTGTCACTGCACGCCCGGATTGAAAAACTACCCGTCAGATACGCAGCGATCAAAAAGCATCTGCTGGCGATCAAGTGGCTCGGCAATGATGGCAGCCACGCGAGCGGGATCGACCGGAAGAACATGCTTATCGGTTATGAAATCTTCGAGCACTGCCTGGAAAAGCTCTACTCGGACAAAGAAGATCAGATCCAAAAAAAGATCGAGGCCATCAACAAGAAGGAGGGGCAGCTCCGCCCTCCAACCCATCCCATTCTGCGTCGACTGAAGCGCCAAGCCAGACGTGCAAAGTCCTAACCCATACTCTTACCACTATGCCCTTCGACCCCAGCCTCCCCGCGCCTAACTCGCCGCTGCAGTCCCAAGTGATCCGGGATCAGCTCCAGGCGCTTTTCAATCTCATCAACGGCATCGTGACAGTCACCGCCGCGCAGGTGGACGGAGTGAACACCCTTCCTGCCGGAAATGCTGCCAGCGTAAATATCAGCGTGAGCGGCGGCACGCTGCACTTCACCTTCGACCTCCCGCAGGGCAGCGACGGCCCCACCGGAGCCACCGGCCAGCCCGGCGAAGTGAGCCTGAGCGATCTGAACGCCGCCCTCCTCACCAACCTCAATCAGTGCAGCAACAACAGCAATGGCGTGGGCAGTCTCTCGATGAACGCCGATCCCGCCTACGACCAGAACCAGATGCAGGCCGTGATGCAAAAGCTCGATGAGCTAATCAATGCGCTGAGACGGTAAGCGAAGCCTAGGAGACATTTAAATGGTTTTCCCCGCCCGCTTTGTGCAAGCTTGGAGCATGATGTTTGAAACGGTGTGCGCATGGAAATAGACGCGAGTCTCCACCAGCAGGTGTTGGAGAATCTGCTCCGACAACATGGTTACGGCTCAGCTAACTTGATGTTGCACTTTAGACGCCGCCGCCCTGCTCGTCAGGCCAGTCTTCCGGTCACATAATCCTCGGTCAGCTTGTTTTGCGGCCGCGTGAAGAGGTCCAGCGTCTCGCCCACCTCGACGATTTCGCCTTTGTAGAAAAAGGCGGTGCGGTCGGCGATGCGTTTGGCCTGCTCCATGTTGTGGGTGACGATGACGAAGGTATAGCGGTCGCGGAGCTGGTGGATGAGCTCCTCAATGCGGGCGGTGGCGATGGGATCGAGCGCGGCGCAGGGCTCGTCCATGAGCAGGATGCGCGGCTGGAGGGCAATGGCCCGCGCAATGCAAAGGCGCTGCTGCTGACCGCCGGAGAGTCCGGTGGCGAGCTCGTGGAGGCGGTCTTTGACCTCGTCCCATAGCGCGGCGGCCTTCAGACTGCGCTCGGCAGCATCCATGAGCTCGGCTTTGTCCTTCACCCCGGCGACGCGGAGGCCATAGACAGCGTTTTCGAAGATGCTGCGCGGAAAGGGATTGTACTTCTGGAACACCATGCCGATCTGGCGTCGCAGCGCGATGGGATCGACTTCCGGGGTGTAAAGATCCACGCCATCCACCTTGATCGTGCCGCTGACCACGCGGGCGCTGTCCACGAGGTCGTTGATGCGGTTGATGCTGCGCAGCAGCGTGCTTTTTCCGCAGCCCGATGGGCCGATGAAGGCCGTGACGTCCTCGCTGCGAATGGGCAGATCGACGTTGAAGAGCACCTGATGGTCTCCGTAGGCGTAGTTGAAGCGCTCGACGGAGATGATCGGTGGTGCAGAGGACGCTGGAGCTTCGGCGGGCATCAGGAAAAAATCATGAGAACGTCCCGCGCAGATACGAGTCGGTCAGTTTCTCGCGGGGATTGGTGAAGAGTTCCTCGGTGGGGGCGAATTCGACGAGTTTGCCGAGGTGCAGGAAGGCGGTGAAATCGCTCACGCGGACCGCCTGCTGCATGTTGTGCGTCACGATGACGACGGTGTAATCGCGGGCGAGCTGGGTGATGAGTTCCTCAATCTTGAGCGTGGCGATGGGATCGAGGGCGGAGCAGGGTTCATCCATCAAAAGCACATCGGGCATGGTAGCGATGGCTCGTGCGATGCACAGGCGCTGCTGCTGGCCGCCGGAAAGGCCGAGCGCGTGGGCGTGGAGGCGGTCTTTGAGCTCGTCCCAAAGGGCGGCCTGTGTCAAAGCGCGTTGCACGGCTTCGTCGATGGCGATTTTGCCCTTCACGCCATGCACGCGAAGGCCGTAGGCCACGTTTTCGTAGATCGTCTTCGGGAAGGGATTCGATTTCTGGAAGACCATGCCGACCTGCTTGCGGAGCTGGGTGAGATCGACATCGGCGTCGTGGATGTTTTTGCCTTTGACGAGGATCTCACCCTTCGAGACGCGGGCACCGACCACGCGGTCGTTCATGCGGTTGATGCAGCGAAGCAGGGTGCTCTTGCCGCAGCCGGAGGGACCGATCAGGGCGGTGACGCGATGGTATTCGACGTCGAGATGGATGCCATGCAGCGCCGCTTTATCGCCATAACAGAAGTCCATGCCGCGCACTTGCACGACGGGAGCGGGTTTGGCAGCGGATGGAGCGCTTTCGGACATTTTCGACGGATTGGATCAACCACAGAGGACACAGAGAGGCACAGAGGATTGAAAAACAAAACTCTGTGCTCCTCTGTGAACTCTGTGGTGAATCACCATTTGTATTTCTTTCTCAAGTGAATGCGCAGCCAGATGGACGTGGCGGCGAGGGAGGCGACGAGGATGAGGAAGACGAACACGGAGCCGTATTGGGCCTGCTCGGAGTATTCGTTTTGGGGGATCTTCGCGGCGAGGGTGTAGATGTGATAAGGCAGCGCCTGGACACTCTCGGTGAAGACACCAAGGAAGCGCTGCACGCTTTGCTCCCAGTGGGCAAACATGCCCGCATCGGCAGGCAGCGGCGGCAGGTCTTTTTGCCAGGGTAGCTTGTCTTTGAAGGCCAGCGCAGCGGTGAACATGATCGGCGCGGTTTCGCCAGCGGCACGGGCGATGCCGAGGATGGTCGAAGTGAGGATGCCGGGCGTCGCGAAGGGCAACACGCTGCGCCAGATCGTCTGCCAGCGGGTGGCACCGAGGGCCATGCTGGTCTCGCGAAAACCCTGCGGCACGGCTTGCAGGCATTGCTCGCTGGCGGTGATGATGACGGGCAGGATGACGAAGGCCAGCGTGAAGCCGCCGGAGAGCACGCAAGTGTCCCAACCTTGGAAACTGAGGTTCGTGAAGCCGAGCGGGATGACGAAGACAGCACGATCTGCAGGCAGATCGGTCAAAACCGGCGCGGTGAGCACGAAGGCACCGAGGCCGAACAAGCCGAATACCACCGAGGGCACGCCCGCGAGGTTCAAAATGGCGAGACGGACCATTTCGATGAATTTGTCATGCCGCGCATACTCGCTGAGGTAGATGGCGCAACAGACGCCGAGGAAAAGCGCGACGGTGACGCTGACGAGGACGAGCAGGGCGGTGCCAACGATGGGACCGAGGATGCCGCCGCCGGCATAGGAGATGGTTTTTTCACTGCGCAGGTCGTTTCCGAGCTGCTTTTTGATCGTTTCGGCCTCCAGAGGTGAGGTTTGGACGACGCGGCCTTGTTTGTCCTCGATGACGTGGAGCGTGCCCGGCAGCTCGGTGAGGAAGCTGGTGTCGATATACGGGAATTCGGGCTTCAGAAGCGCGGGCAGGCCTTTGTGGCTGATGTGGGCGAAAATGGCCACGGTGACAAAAACCACGAAATAACTGCCCAATCGCAGCAGCCAGCGCGTGGCGGCCTCACGCCTGCGCACACGGATGTTGTCCCCGGCAAATGGATTGGCGGCGCTCATGATTTCGGAGTCTCCAATCGTCTGGCAAAGGCTCGTGCGCACCAGTTGACCACGAGCGAAATGATGAACAGCAGGATGCCCACCATGAAAAGCGCCTGCCAGTGGCCGGAGCCACGGGAGACTTCGCCGAGTTCCTGAGCGATGATGCCGGTAAGGGTGTGTGCTGGCTGGAAAACGACGCCGAGGCCATCGCCAAAATCGGGAATGGCGATGCGGTTACCGGCGACGAGCAGCACCACCATGGTCTCGCCGATCACGCGACCGAGGCCGAGCAGAATGCCGGCGAGGATGCCGCTCCAGGCGGCGGGGACGATGACGCGGAAAACGGTTTGCAGCTTGGTGGCTCCGAGGGCCTCGCTGGCGGCTGCGTAGGACTGCGGGACGCTGTTGAGGGCGTCCTCAGCTAGGCTGAACATGGTGGGCACGGCCATCAAGGCGAGCAGGCAGCCCGCATTGAACATGTTTAGCCGTTCTTCAATGGGGAAACCCGGCAGCCAGGCGAGCAACGGCCAGTGGCTCACGGATTGGATGAGATCTCCCAGGAGAGCAATGCCGATAAAGCCGAGCACGATGGAAGGGATGGCTTGGATGAATTCGATCACAGGTTTGATGAACTCTTTTTCACGATCACTGGCAAACTGGCTGGTGTACACCGCCGCTGCGATGCTTAGCGGCGTGGCGATGAACAACGCAATGATCGAGATGAGCACTGATCCTGTCAGCAACGGCACCACGCCGTAAAAATCCTGCCACGGGCTGTTCGTGATCCAGTGGGGCCCGAAGCAAAACCCCTGGGCGGCATGAAACATCGACACGGTGTGCATGCCGTCCCACTCGCGCACCTTTTCGCGTATCCCGGCGGTCTGCACAGCTTGCTCAGGCAGCAGTTCCCTCACCTGGGCGAGCAATTCGGCCGCCTCGTCAGAGCGTGTTTCGGCCGGCAGCGCGGCCTGCGCCTGCTTCAGCCGGCTGCCATAGTCATCGAGCCGCGTGAGCAGGGTCTCGCGGGCATCGAGAATGGGTTTGAGCTGCTCCGGGAAATGCACCTCCGGCTGGTCGTGGGAGGAGAGGCGCTTCTGTGCGAGTTCCTTGGTGCTACGGGCGTGTTTGTGAAGCGGGACGAGTGTTTCGTAGAGAGCCGCCGGAGCCTGCTCGCAGGCGGCGACGGCGGCGGAGAGCGGCGCAAACTGCGCACGCGCAGCGGTGTCTTGTCTGGCAAACTCGGCCTCCAGGGCGGTGAGCATCGGCAGCGGCTCGGTCCTTTCCGGCGTGAGGGTGGCAAGCTCGCGGCGAAGCTGCTCCGCCTCACCTGAACTGAGCACAGACGGGATGGGGATCGACATCGCGGCTCTGCTGGTGGCCTGGCGGAGCTGATCGTGCGGATCGGCGAGTGTCTCGGGCGGCGTGGAGGCGGTCAGCACGGCTTCGAGCGCGGCCCGCTCCGGCGCGGACATGGCCTGCACTTTGCCGATGAGCACGACGACGGCATCACGCCTCTGCTTGGCCTCCCCCGTCACAGTCGCCAGCTCATGGGCGAGCGCCTGGCGCAGCAGGCTGGTGGATTTGTCCTGCATTTCACGCACGGGCTGCTCCAAGAGATCACACAGCTCCATGCCGGACTTCCGATAGACATCGAGGCTCCCGCGATAGGTGGAAAGAAAGCCAGCGCCGTCCCGCAGCAGGAAGATCATGATCAGAACCAGCACGATGATCGCCACGCTGGCCATGGCGGAAAAGAACCGCCGCACCATCGAGGCACGCGTGATGCCAAAGAGCGAAAACCCTTTTTTGCGCAGCAGCAACGGGCCGAGTGGCCTGGAGGAGGGTTGCTGACTAGCGGGAGACATGGGCGGAACGGCAAAAAGGGAAAGAGCGGACGGGAAAGGGAGACTATCGCACCTTCGATTTGGGAACAAAGCCGCAGCTTGAGACGATCACGTCACCGGCGGGCGTGTTGATGTAGTCCATGAAAGCTTTGACCATGCCAGCGGGCTCGCCGCGGGTGTATAAATAGGTGGGGCGTGAGAAAGCGTAGCTTTTGACCATCGCGGGCACGGGCAGCACGCCATCAATGGAAACGATGCGCACCCCCTTCGCATCCGCATAGGCATAGCCGACGTAACCGACGCCGTTCACGTTCGCTCCCACCTCGGCGGCGATCTGTTCATTGCCGGCCATTTTCTGCGTGCGGGTGCCGTATTCCAGATCTCCAAGAGCCAGTGACATGAAGTCCTTGTAGGCACCCGAGGAGGTGTTGCGCGTGTAGGCGGAAACCCGGCCCGGTTTGCCTCCCAGCTCCGACCAGTCACGGATTTCCCCAGTGAAGATCTGCCTTACCTGCTGACGAGTGAGATTGGTGACCGGGTTATCCTCGTTGACCACGATGACGATCAGGTCCCATGCGATTTCCATTTCGCGCAGGACGATGCCCTTCGACTCGCAGAACCGTGTTTCCTCCGCCTTGATGCGCCTGCTGGACATACCGATATCGGCCGTGTCGGACGCGAGATTGGTAAACGCCGTCGAGGAACCTTCCGCAGCGATGTCAAAACTAAGCTGGCGGCCGTGACTCAGCTTAAACTGCTCCGCGAGCTGCGGCACCAGCTTGGCACCCAAAGTGTCCGACCCCCGAATACGTAGCGTCTGCTGCGCCTGTATCCCCGAAACCAGGCAGGCCCAGACGGCAACAGCGAGCAGGAGGGAGGTTTTCATAGATCATGCAGACAACGACCCCCGCCCGGCCCTGAGGAGAGCTGGAAACTAGGGGTTCGTTTTCAGTAATTGCCCACATGCCTATGGATGCCCCGTTGGTATCGTGACGTTTTCGCCACAATTGATCCGGGGGAAGCCGCTGGCCGAAGAAGGGGTGAGGCCTGAAACCGCTGGAAAGCCCCGCGCTGGGCGGCATAGATGGCCCGCTCTCATGATACCCGACCTCCTCGCCGCCACAGACCTTTGGCTAAACTTCAAGGAAGCCCTTCCCGTCATCCTTTCCCTCATCGT